>NZ_JBEXVL010000015.1:0-131769 GCF_040638805.1 Streptomyces sp. NPDC005925
TACTACGGCGACGAGATCGGCATGGGCGACAACATCTGGCTCGGCGACCGCGACGCCGTGCGCACCCCCATGCAGTGGACCCCCGACCGCAACGCCGGGTTCTCGTCCTGCGACCCGGGCCGGCTGTTCCTGCCCACGATCATGGATCCGGTCCACGGCTACCAGGTCACCAACGTCGAGGCGTCCATGGCCTCGCCGTCGTCGCTGCTGCACTGGACGCGGCGGATGATCGAGATCCGCAAGCAGAACCCCGCCTTCGGCCTCGGCTCGTACACCGAGCTGCCCTCCTCGAACCCGGCGGTGCTGGCCTTCCTGCGCGAGTACGAGGACGACCTGGTGCTGTGCGTGCACAACTTCTCCCGGTTCGCGCAGCCCACCGAGCTGGACCTCAGCCGGTTCGGGGGACGGCATCCGGTCGAGCTGTTCGGCGGTGTCCGCTTCCCGGCCGTCGGCGAACTGCCGTACCTGCTCACGCTCGGTGGCCACGGCTTCTACTGGTTCCGGCTGCGCCCCGAGGCCGCGCAGGACACGCACGCGGCCCTGTCGGCTTAACACAGCCGACCGCACGGCACCACTCCAAGGCTCCGGGCGGGACGGGGTGTTTCTCCCGCTTCGCCCGGGGCACGCATCAGTAACCCCCCGACCGCCCGGGGAAAGGACGCGACGCCATGTCGGAAGCCGTCACACGTGCTGTCACCGCCCCGCCCGGCCTCCTTGCGTCACTGGACCCCCTGCTGCGCGAGTGGCTGCCGCGGCAGCGCTGGTTCGCGGGCAAGGGACGGCCGGTCACCGGGTTCACGCCGGTCTCGGCGACCGAACTGCTGCCGGCCGGCTCCCGGCTCGGCCTGTACCACCTGCTGGTCCGCGCCCACCAGCCACTCGTGCCGGCGCACGGCTCCCCCGGCCTGCCCGGCGACTGCTACCAGCTCCTGATAGGCGTGCGCGAGGCGCTGCCTCCCCGGCTGGCGCCCGCGCTGATAGGGCACGCCACGGAGGGCACGCTCGCCGGGCACACGGTCTACGACGCCCTCCACGACACCCGGCCCGCCGAACTGCTCCTGGAGGCGCTGCGCACCCGGGCACGGATCGGCGGGCTCCGTTTCGAGCGGGAGCGGAACGCGGGAACGGGCCCGGACACCGATATACCGGCCGGCCTGGTGCCGCGCGTGGTGACCGCCGAACAGTCGAACTCGTCGGTCGTCTATGGGGACGCGTTCATTCTCAAGTTGTTGCGCCGGATCGTGCCCGGCATCAACCCCGACCTGGAACTGCCCCTGGCGCTGGCCCGGCGCGGCAGCCCCCGGGTGCCCGCCCCGGCGGCGTGGATGGTCGCCGACCTGGGCGGCGAACCGTACGTCCTCGGTGTCCTCCAGCCGTTCGTGCGGGACGCGGCCGACGGCTGGGAACTGGCGCTGGACCGGCTGGCCCAGGGCGCGGACTTCACGGACCCGGCCCGTGAGCTGGGGCGCGCGACGGCCGAGGTGCACACGGCACTCGCCGACGCCCTGCCCACCGCCACACTCGGGCACAGCCAGCTGGAGGCCCTGGTCGACGGCATGGTCGAACGCCTCGAGGACGCCGTGCAGGCGGTGCCCACGCTGCGCCCCTACGCGGCGGGCCTGCACGCGGCGTACGAGGCGCTCGGCGACCTGGCCGCCGAGGGCCGCACCTGGACCGCGCAGCGCATCCACGGCGACCTGCACCTCGGGCAGTGCCTGCGCTCGCCGTCCGGCCACTGGTGGCTGATCGACTTCGAGGGCGAGCCGTCCAGGCCGCTGGCCGAGCGGCGCATGCCGCAGCCCGCCGAGCGGGACATCGCGGGCATGCTGCGGTCCTTCGACTACGCCGCGCAGTCGGCCGACCCGCCGGCCCCGGACTGGGCCCGCGCCTGCCGGGCCGCGTACTGCACCGGGTACGCGGCCGTCGCGGGCCGGGATCCCCGTACCGATCCCGTGCTGCTGCGGGCCTACGAGACGGACAAGGCGGTGTACGAGGTCGTCTACGAGGCCCGGCACCGCCCCGACTGGCTGCCCGTGCCGCTGTCCGCGATACGCCGGCTGGCCATGCCCGACGGCACCGACCTGATGTGACTTCGCCGAGGAGGCTCCGCCCGTGACCCCCCGACCCCTGTCCAGCGGTCCGGAACGGAAGAAGACGGCCGCCGAGAAGAAGACGGCCGCGGGAAGGAAGACAGCCGCCGGGAAGAGGACGGCCGCGAAACGGACCGCCCCGCCCCGGGCCGCCGCGGCTCCTCCGACGACCACCGTCACGGCCGTCACCGCCGCCGACCGCGACCGGCTGCTCGCCGGTACCCATCACGATCCGCATTCCGTGCTCGGCACCCACCCGCTGCCGGGCGGCGGCGGTGTCGCCGTGCGCGCCTTCCGGCCGTACGCGCGGGCGGTGACCGTCGTCGCCGGGGACCTGCGGGCCGAGCTGCGCGACGACGGGGAGGGCTTCTTCTCGGGGCTGCTCCCCCTGCCGGACGTGCCCGCGTACCGCCTGCTGGTGACGTACGACGGGACGGTCCACGACACCGAGGACGCCTACGGCTTCCTGCCCACCCTCGGCGAGCTCGACCTGCATCTGATCGGCGAGGGACGGCACGAGCGGCTGTGGACGGTGCTCGGCGCGCACCCGACGGCCCTCCGGGGCGTGGCCGGCACCCGCTTCTCCGTCTGGGCGCCGAACGCGCGGGGCGTGCGCGTGGCCGGCACCTTCAACTTCTGGGACGGCACCGGCCACCCCATGCGGTCACTGGGCGGGACGGGTGTGTGGGAGCTGTTCGTGCCCGGCGTCGGGGAGGGCGAGCTGTACAAGTTCGACATCACCCGGCCCGACGGCTCGCACACGCTGCGCGCCGACCCGATGGCCCGCCGCACGGAAACCCCGCCCGCCACGGCGTCGATCGTCACGTCGTCCGCCTGCGAGCCGTACGCCTGGGGCGACGCGGAATGGCTGGCGCGGCGCGCGGACCCGCCCGCGCACCAGGCGCCGATGTCCGTGTACGAGGTGCACCTCGCGTCCTGGCGGCCGGGTCTTACGTACCGCCAGCTCGCCGGGCAGCTGCCCGCGTACGTCCGCGACCTGGGCTTCACGCACGTGGAGCTGATGCCGGTCGCCGAGCATCCCTTCGGTGGCTCCTGGGGCTACCAGGTGACCGGCTTCTACGCGCCGACGGCCCGGCTCGGCACACCGGACGACTTCCGGTACCTGGTGGACGCGCTGCACCGGGCAGGCATCGGCGTGATCATGGACTGGGTGCCGGCGCACTTCCCGCGCGACGCGTGGGCGCTCGCCGAGTTCGACGGCCTTCCGCTGTACGAGCACGCCGACCCGCTGCGGGCGGCCCACCCCGACTGGGGCACGCTGGAGTTCGACTTCGGCCGGCGCGAGGTGCGCAACTTCCTGGTGGCGAACGCCCTGTACTGGTGCGAGGAGTTCCACATCGACGGGCTGCGCGTGGACGCGGTCGCCTCGATGCTGTACCTGGACTACTCGCGCGAGCCGGGCCAGTGGACGCCGAACGAGCGCGGCGGGCGGGAGAACCTGGACGCGGTGGCGTTCCTGCAGGAGATGAACGCGACGCTGTACCGGCGGGTGCCGGGCGTGGTGACGATCGCCGAGGAGTCGACGGCCTGGGACGGCGTCACGCGGGCCACGCACCACGAGGGCCCGAGCGGCTTCGGCGGCCTCGGGTTCGGGCTGAAGTGGAACATGGGCTGGATGCACGACTCGCTCCAGTACATGCGCCACGACCCCGTGCACCGTACGCACCACCACCACGAGATGACGTTCTCCATGGTGTACGCGTACAGCGAGAACTACGTGCTGCCGATCTCGCACGACGAGGTGGTGCACGGCAAGCGGTCGCTGGTGTCGAAGATGCCGGGCGACTGGTGGCAGCAGCGCGCCGGGCTGCGCGCGTACCTCGCCTACATGTGGGCCCACCCGGGCAAACAGCTCCTCTTCATGGGCCAGGAGTTCGCCCAGGGCGCGGAGTGGTCGGAGGCGCACGGGCCCGACTGGTGGCTCCTCGACCCGGGCTACGGCGCGCAGGCCGACCACCGGGGCGTACGGGACCTGGTGCGCGACCTGAACACCGGGTACCGGTCGACGCCGGCACTGTGGCAGTGCGACACCGACCCGGCGGGCTTCGCGTGGGTGGCCGGGGACGCGGCCGAGGACAACGTCCTGGCGTTCCTGCGGTACGACGCCGAGGGCGCGCCGCTGCTGGTGGTGTGCCACTTCGCGCCGGTGGTCCGGCCCGACTACCGGATCGGCGTCCCCGACGACGTCCCGGCCTGGCACGAGGTCCTCAACACGGACGCGGAACGCTACGGCGGCAGCGGCGTCACCGGCCGTCCGGGCGACGGCTCCGGGCCGGTCGAGCCGGAGCCGCAGGGGTGGCACGGCCGCCCGGCGAGCATCCGCCTGACCCTGCCGCCCCTGTCGACCCTCTGGCTGCGCCCGGCCCAGCCGGAGGCCCTGTCGTTTGGGTCAGGCCGGCTGTAGGACGCGGGGCTTCGCAGCCGACCCGAGCGGGGTCTGGTGCGCGGCTGCACGGCGGAGGAGGGCGTCGACGCGGAGCGTCGGCGACCGACGACAACGCGGCAGATGTGCGCGCCGGACGCGCGGCGCCGGGGCGATCACAACGACAGGCCCTCACCCGGCTGCCGGGTGAGCCCCGGGGGCAGCTCGCCGGTGTGCAGCACGCCGAGTCGCTGCGTGGCCCGGGTCAGCGCCACGTACAGGTCGCTCGTGCCGTAGCGGCCCGGTTCGACCACGAGGACCGAGTCGAACTCCAGCCCCTTGGCCTGCCGCGGATCGAGCAGGACGACTCGTCGGGCCAGGTCGGGCTCGGCACCGGCCGTCACGCCCTCCAGCCGGGCGGCGAGGCGGCGGTGCAGGTCGCGCGGGGCGATCACCGCGAGGCGCCCCTCGTCGGGGGTGAGCTCGGCGACCGCCTCGGCGACGGCGCCGGGCAGGTCCCCGGCGCGGCGGACCCAGGGCCGTACGCCCGTGGAACGCACCGAACCGGGCGGCTCGAAGTCCGGCTTCCCGGCCCGTACGACCGCTGCCGCCAAATCCATGATCTCGGCGGGGGTGCGGTAGTTGACGCCGAGGCGGGTGTGCTCCCAGCGGTCCTCGACGTACGGCTGGAGGATGTCCTCCCAGGAGCCGACCCCTGCCGCCTCGGCGGTCTGCGCCGGGTCGCCGACCAGGGTCATGGAGCGGGTGGGGCTGCGCCGCATCAGCAGCCGCCACGCCATCGGGGACAGCTCCTGCGCCTCGTCCACGATGATGTGCCCGAACGCCCAGGTGCGGTCGGCCGCGGCGCGCTCGGCGGCGCTGCGCCGGTCCTCCTCCTCGTGGCGTTCGGCGAACCGCTCGGCGTCGATGACGTCGTGCGCGGACAGCACCTCGGAGCTCTCGGGGTCGGAATCCTCCTTGTCCTCGAACTCGTAGGTGCGCGACGCGTACGAAACGTCCAGGACGCCCTGCGCGTAGGCGACCTGCGCCCGCCGTTCGCGCTCGGCGCGCTCCCGGATCAGGCGGTCGTCCTCGCCGAGGAGTTCGGCGGCCTCGTCCAGCAGCGGAACGTCCGAGATCGTCCACCGCCGGGTCACCGGGCGGCGGACGGCGTCGGCGTCCTCGGCGGTGAGGAATCCCCCGGACCCGCCCTTCCCGGCCGCGGAGGACGCGGTCGACGGCGCGGTCGCGGAGGGCGCGGTCACGAACTCCTCGGGCGCGGCGAGGAAGTCGGCGACCAGGCGCTCCGGGGTGAGCCGGGGCCACAGCCGGTCGATCGCCGACCAGACCTCGGGGTTGTCGGCGAGGTCGTCGCGGATCTGCGTGATGTCGCTGGGGTCCAGCAGGCTGGTGCCGTCGAACGGGTCGGTGCCGATGCGCTCGGCGTACAGGTCGGTGAGCGTGTTGAGGATGTGCCCCTCGAAGTGCTCGCGGGCCGCGTTGTGCGGCAGCCCGGTGGCGCGGGTGCGTTCGCGGGCGACGCCCACCAGCCCGTCGTCCAGCATCAGCACCTCGCGTTCGTGCTCGACGGTGAGGACGGGGTCGGGCAGCGCCTGCCGGCTGCCTACGACCGCGGCGAGGACGTCCGCCATGCCGGCGCGGCCCTTCACGGCGGCGGCCTCCGGCGTGTCGGAGGCGCTGGCGCGCACCCCGGGGTACAGCTCGCCGACCGTGGCGAGCAGGACGCCGGTCTCCCCGAGGGAGGGCAGCACCTCGCCGATGTAGCCGAGGAAGGCCGGGTTCGGCCCGACGATCAGCACGGCCCGCTTCGCGAGCAGCTCACGGTGCTCGTACAGCAGGTAGGCGGCGCGGTGCAGGGCGACGGCGGTCTTGCCGGTGCCGGGACCGCCCTCCACGACCAGCACCCCGCGGTGCGGTGCCCGGATGATGCGGTCCTGGTCGGCCTGGATGGTGCGCACGATGTCGCCCATGCGGCCGGTGCGGGCCGAGTTGAGGGCGGCGAGCAGTACGGCGTCGCCGGTCGGGTCCTCGTGCCCGGTGCGGGTGTCGTCGCCAAGGTCGAGGATCTCGTCGTGCAGGCCGGTGACGCGGCGCCCGTCGGTGGAGATGTGCCGCCGGCGCCTCAGGCCCATCGGGGTGTGTCCGGTGGCCAGGTAGAAGGGGCGGGCGACGTCGGCGCGCCAGTCGATGAGCACGGGGGTGCGCTCGGCGTCGTCGCCGCGCAGCCCGATCCGGCCGATGTGGTAGGTGGCGCAGGCCGCCCCGGATTCCCCGGTCGTACGGGCTTCCCCGGTCGTACGGGCTTCCTCAGTCGTACGGGTTTTGCCGGTCGCACCGGATTCCCCGGTTTCCGGGGATTCTTCGGCCGCCGTGGCCGCCCTCGCCGCCGCCTCGGGTGTGAGGTCGATGCGGCCGAAGCACAGGGAACCGTCCACCGCGTTCAGCGCGGCGAGCAGCCCGGACCGCTCGGCGACGAGGATGTCCCGCTCCAGCCTGGCCTGCCGGGGCGTGTGGCCCTGCCCGAGCGCGTCCGTGACCGCGATCTCGGCGTCGCCGCGCAGCGCGTCCACGCGGGCGTACAGTCCGTCGACGAATTCCTGCTCGTGCCGCAATTCGCCGTCGGCACATTCGCTGTTGTCGCTGTTTGACAATTCCGCTCCCGCCCGGATATGCTGTGCTCAGTGAACTTCCTGCGACCGCATTTTTTATGAAGTCGCGAATCATTGAATATACGCAAAGAAATCCCCCGGGCGCAATTGCCGGGGGATTTTTTTGCGCAGGGGCGGCCTGGCTGTCCGGGGCCGGACGGACGGAGCGCCCGCGGATCCGCGGTTCAGGCGCGGGCCCGCGGGCGATCCGGGCCGGGGGTGCGGGCGGCGGGGTCCGGGCCGCCGCCCGCCGTCGCTCAGGCCTGGGTGAGTGCCTTCCCGCCACCCTGGCCCGGCACCTCGGAGTCCGCACCGCCGTGGCCGCCGCCGGCCTCGGCCGGCACGTGACCGCCGTGGCCGTCGTCCAGCAGCGTCTGCTCGTCGAACGGGATCCGCCCGGCGAGGACGTCGTCCACGCGCGCCCTGTCGATCTCCTTGGTCCAGGTACCGATCAGGACGGTGGCGACGGCGTTGCCCGCGAAGTTGGTCAGGGCGCGGGCCTCACTCATGAAGCGGTCGATGCCGACGATCAGGCCGATGCCGTCCACCATCGCCGGCTTGTGCGACTGCAGACCGCCGGCCAGCGTCGCGAGACCGGCGCCGGTGACACCCGCCGCGCCCTTGGACGCGACCAGCAGGAACAGCAGCAGCGGGATCTGCTCGCCGAGCGACATCGGCGTACCCATGGCGTCGGCGATGAACAGCGAGGCCATGGTCATGTAGATCATGGTGCCGTCGAGGTTGAAGGAGTAGCCGGTCGGGACGGTGATGCCGACGACCGGCTTGCTGACGCCCATGTGCTCCATCTTCGCGATGAGCCGCGGCAGCGCGGACTCCGACGAGGACGTGGACAGGATCAGCAGGAACTCGCGGCCCAGGTACCTGAACAGCGTGAGGATGTTCAGCCCGGAGACGACCCTCAGCATCACCCCGAGCACGATGAAGACGAACAGCACACAGGTGATGTAGAAGCCGAGCATCAGGACGGCGAGGCTCTTGAGCGCGTCCACGCCGGCCGAGCCGACGACCGCGGCCATCGCGCCGAACGCGCCGACCGGGGCCGCCCACATGATCATCGCGAGGACGCGGAACACGAGGCGCTGGATGTGCTCGACGCCGCGCAGCACGGGCCGCCCGGCGCCGCCCATGGCCTGCAGCGCGAAGCCGCACAGCAGGGCGATCAGCAGGGTCTGCAGGACCTCGCCCTCGGTGAAAGCGGACACGATGGTCACCGGGATGATGCCGAGCAGGAACTCGGTGGTGTCCTTCGCCTCGGCGTCGACCTGCGCGTGGCCGGTCTCCTTCACGACGTCCGTGATGGCGAGGCCCGAGCCGGGCTCCAGGATGTTGCCGACGATCAGGCCGATGGCCAGCGCCACCAGCGACATCACCAGGAAGTAGCCGAGCGCGATACCGCCCACGGCACCGACTTTGGCGGCCTTCCGCACGGAGCCGATGCCCAGCACGATGGTGCAGAAGATGATCGGCGAGATCATCATCTTGATCAGGTTCACGAAGCCGGTCCCGATCGGCTTCAGCTCCACCGCGAAGTCGGGCGCGATCAGACCCACGGCGACACCGAGGGCGACCGCGATGATCACCGCGATGTAGAGGTAGTGGGTGCGGTCCCGCCTCACGGGGATCTTCGGGGACTTGGGTGGTTCGGTGGGTGACGTATCGGCTGCTGCGCTGGTCACGGCGGCCCTCCTTGACGACGTCGTCGGCATCACCGGCGTGCGGCTCACGTCCGGGGGGTGGTGGGTGTTCTGGGTCTCTCGTCGAACGGGGAGACACGGGGGGATGCGGTGCACTATGGCGTGGGCTGTGCGCACGGTCACCCTTCCGTTCATTGAGTTCACCGCCGTACGGGCAGGCACACTGAAACGCATGCGCATACCCGCCCCCCGGCCCCGCTCCCTGGCGGGCCAGCTCTTCGCGATGCAGGCCGTGCTGATCGCGGTCGTCGTCGCCGGGTACGCGCTGTTCACCTACGTCAGTGACCGCAGCCAGGCCGAGGAGGCGGCGGGCCGGCAGGCCGCGGCGGTGGCACGCACGGTCGCGGACTCGCCGTCCGTACGGGAGGCGATCCGCACCGGCGACCCGTCGGCCACCCTCCAGCCGTACGCGCTGCGGGTCGTGCGCCACGCCGACGTCGACTTCGTCACGATCATGAACCCGGGGGGCATCCGCTGGACGCACCCCGACCCGGAACAGATCGGGCAGCGCTTCCAGGGCCACACGGCGCCCGCGCTGATGGGGCACAGCTTCACCGAGACGTACACCGGCACCCTCGGCCCGTCCGTCCGCTCGGTCACCCCGATACGGGACGACGGCAGGATCGTGGGCCTGGTCAGCGCGGGCATCCGCGTCGACGCCATAAGCGAGCGGGTACGGGGACAGCTGACGGCGCTGGTGGGCGTGGCGGCGGGCGCGCTGCTGCTGGGCGCGGTCGGCACGTACGTGATCAACGCCCGGCTGCGCCGCCACACCCACGGCATGAACGCGACCCAGCTGAGCCGCATGCACGACTACCACCAGGCGGCACTGCACGCGGTGCGGGAGGGGCTGCTGATGCTGGACGGGCAGTACCGTGTGGCGCTGATCAACGACGGCGGACGAGAGCTGCTGGGGGTGACCGGCGAGGTGGTGGGCAGATCGGTGGCCGAGCTGGGCCTGCCGGCGCCGCTGACGGGCGCGCTGCTGGCGTCCCGGCCGCGCGTGGACGAGGTCCACCTGACGGCGGACCGCGTACTGGTGGTGAACACCTCCCCGGTGTCGAGCGGCGAACGCCGAGGCACGGTGGTCACGCTACGAGACGTCACGGAACTCCAGTCCCTGATGGGCGAACTCGACTCGGAACGCGGCTTCACACAGGCGCTGCGCTCCCAGGCCCACGAGGCGGCCAACCGCCTCCACACCGTCGTCTCGCTGATCGAGCTGGGCCGGGCGGAGGAGGCGGTGGACTTCGCGGTCGCCGAACTGGAACTGGCCCAGGCGCTGACCGACCAGGTCGTGGCCGCGGTGCGCGAGCCCGTCCTCGCCGCGCTGCTGCTGGGCAAGACGGCGCAGGCCAACGAGCGGGGCGTGGAACTCGAGGTGTCCGAGGACAGCCGCCTGGACGACAGCCTCCTCCCGGCCGACCTGCCCGCGCGCGACCTGGTCACCATCCTCGGCAACCTGATCGACAACGCGGTGGACGCGGCGCAGGGGACGGGACGGGCGAGGGTGACGGTGACGGCGTACACACGGAGGACGGAGGGCACGGGGTACCCGGAGGACACGAGGGCCGGGGAGCGCCCCGGGGACCGGGAGAACGGGGAGACCCGGGAGGCCCAGGTGACCGGGGAGACCGGGGAGGGTGCGGCGGAGTTGGTGCTGGGGGTGTCGGACACCGGGGCGGGGGTGGACCCGGCGCATCTGGAGGCGGTGTTCCGGCGGGGCTTCTCGACCAAGCCGGCCTCCGGCCCCGGCGGACGCGGCCTGGGCCTGGCCCTGGTCCGCCAGGCGGTCCACCGCCACGGCGGCTCCCTCACGGTAGGGAACGCGGAGGACGGCGGCGCGGCCTTCGAGGTACGGCTCCCCCTGCGCGAGCCGGCCAGCACGGGAGGTGTCGGCGCATGACGGAGGGGCAGCCCATCCGCGTCCTGGTGGTCGAGGACGACCCGGTCGCCGCCGACGCGCACGTGATGTACGTGGGCCGGGTGCCGGGCTTCGCCGCCGTCGGCAAGGCACACAGCGGGGCGGAGGCCCGCCGTGCCCTGGACCGCACTCCGGTGGATCTGCTGCTGCTGGACCTGCACCTGCCGGACGTGCACGGCCTGCAACTGGCCCGGTCCCTGCGTGCCGCCGGCCACCAGGCCGACGTGATCGCGGTGACGTCGGCGCGGGACCTGGCGGTGGTGAGGGAGGGGGTGTCCCTGGGAGTGGTCCAGTACGTCCTGAAACCGTTCACCTTCGCGACCCTGCGGGACCGGCTGGCGCGGTACGCCGAGTTCCACGCCGCGGTGGGTGAGGCGAGCGGCCAGGAGGAGGTGGACCGGGCACTGGCGGCACTACGGGCGCCCGGTCCGGCGGCGCTGCCGAAGGGGTTGAGCGCGCCGACGCTGGAACGGGTCACGGGGGCGCTGCGGGAGGCGGCGGAGGGACTTACCGCGGCGGCGCTGGCGGGGCTGGTGGGAATCTCGCGGATCACGGCGCGGCGATATCTGGAGCACCTGGTGGAGTCGGGACGGGCCGAACGGCGGCCGCTGTACGGGCAGGTGGGGCGACCGGAGCTGGTTTATCGGTGGCGTTAGGGGTGTCGAGCTCGACGGCGCGGGCGCGGGCGCGGGCTTTGGCGCGGGCGCGGGCTTTGGCGGCCTCGGTGGATGCATCCCCCGCGGTCGAAGGCGTGAGCGGCTTGGGAGAGGGCGCGGGCCTCGGCGGGGCGGTCGGCAACTGTGCGGGTGACGGCCAGGTTTGCCCGAGGCCGGCCTGCGTGGGGCCGGCCCTCGAACTCCTGGAAGGCCTCAGAAGTCCCGCCGCACCCCGCCGTCGCCTCCTCCTCCACCCGCCCCACCTCCCTCGGAGCGATGCCGCGTTTGTTCCGCACCCCGGTCTCTCACCGTGGGCGCCCCAACAGCCTGGAACACGGCGCGGACTCGGGTCAGGCGGCGGTTCGCGCCTGCCTCGGCGCTCGCGCGTACAACAGAACCTGCGCCCCGAGGCCGGCCACCGCGAGCGCCTCGATCACGGAGAGCGCGAGGAGCAGCGCGCCACTCTTCCCGTCGGCCCAGAAGACGACGAGCGCGGCCAGCGGCACCCCGCAGAACGCGGTCAGGTCGATCACGGCCTGAATGGTCTTGCGGGACCGGCGCCGGGTGTCGCCGCGGTGGTAGGCCTCCCAGCCGAACGTGGGGAAGGCGTCGTCAGCGGCGGCGGCGTGCCGGGCGAGCCGGGGCCCGAGCTGGTCTCTGACGTAATGCCCGATGGCGGTGATCTTCTCGTCGTTGACGAGGTAGGTCCACCCGAGCACGACGCACACCGGCGGCAGCGCGAGCAGCATGGCGGGCTGCTCGGCCTGCGCGGCTGCGGCGATGACGGCGGCCACGACCGCGAGGGTCACGTACAGCAGATTGTCCCGGAACCCGATCCGCGCTTTCTGCTCGTCCTTGACGGTCTGATACTCCGCCAGCAGCAACTGCCCGACGGTGATGTCCTGCTCAGACATGCGATGCCCCTCCCCGGCGCCTGACGCGAGGCCCCACCGTAACCGCCGGAGCCTCGACAGGTTTTCCCTACCGCTGGTATGTCATTTCAGCGGTGAGCCTCATGCCGCTTCGCTCATGCCGGAGCGGTCCGGGAAGACGCGCACCCCGCACCCCGCGAACCCCCGCGCCTCCGGCGCACCCACCCCGCCCCGCAGGTCACCCCCCGCCCCGCAGGTCACCCCACCCCGCGATCTAAACCCCGCACGCACATTGACCTGACTAGACCACTCCTCTTACGTTCACCACGCCAGCCGTCCAGGCCACAGCGTCGTGAGCCCGTAGGAGGTCGTGCCCGTGCGCCCCACCGCCGTCCGCCCCCGCAAGACTGCCCGCCACCTGGTCCTCTCCCCCGTCCCCACCCGCAGAACCGTCGCCCTCGTGGCCACCGCCGCTCTCCTGCCCGCCCTGCTCAGCGCATGCGGCGGCGGTTCCGGCAGCGACCCGGACACGATCAAGGTGTCGTACAAGCAATCGACGGACAACTCCGTCAAGGTGATGGACACCTACCTCGCCGGCGTCAAGAAGGAGTTCGAGAAGGCGCACCCCGGCAAGAAGGTCGAGCTGGTGCCGATCAAGGCGGCGGACTCGGAGTACTACACCAAGCTCCAGCAGATGCTGCGCTCCCCGAAGACCGCGCCGGACCTGGTCTACGAGGACACCTTCCTCATCAACTCCGACATCACCAGCGGGTATCTCAAGCCCCTCGACCCCTACCTCGCCAAGTGGAAGGACTGGGGCAGCTTCATCGACACCGCCAAGGCGGCGGCGCGCGGCGAGGACGGCAAGACGTACGGCGTGCCGGACGGCACCGACACCCGCGGCCTCTGGTTCAGCAAGGATGTGTTCGCGAAAGCGGGCCTGCCCGCCGACTGGCAGCCCAAGAGCTGGGACGACATCCTCGCCGCCGCCCGCACCATCAGGAAGAAGGTCCCCGGCACCGTCCCCCTCAACGTCTACACCGGCAAGCCCGCCGGTGAGATGGCCACCATGCAGGGCTTCCAGATGCTGCTGTACGGGACGGGGGACGCCGCTGCCGACGACCCGCTCTACGACCAGAACAGCAGGAAGTGGATCGCCCCGGGCAAGGGGTTCAAGGACTCGCTCGCCTTCGTCGAGACCGTCTACCGCGACAAACTCGGGCCCGAGATCTCCGACGCGCTCGACCCCAACTTCTCCACCAAGATCCGCGGTGAGCTGCTGCCGGAGGGCAAGCTCGGTATCGCGCTCGACGGTTCCTGGCTGCCGCAGGACTGGCTGCCGGGCAGCGGGCACGAGTGGCCCGAGTGGTCGAAGGAGCTGGGGCTCGCGCACATGCCGACCCAGCACGGGCAGGCGCCCGGCAAGGTGAGCATGTCGGGCGGCTGGACCTGGGCGATCCCCGCCAAGGCGGGCAACGCCGACCTCGCCTTCGACTTCATCAAGACGATGCAGACGAAGGCGAACGCCGAGAAGTGGTACGTCGCCAACTCCGGGATCGCCGTACGGAAGGACGTCGCCGACGACCCGTCGTACACGAACGCCCAGGCCGGCACCAAGTTCTTCACCGGCCTCGTCCCGCACACCCACTACCGGCCCGCCTACCCGGCGTATCCGAAGGTCTCCACCGCCATCCAGGAGGCGATGGAGGGCGTGACGACCGGCGACATGTCGGTCGACGAAGCCGCCGACGGCTACGAGGACGCGCTCAGGGACGCCACCGACGACCAGGTCGTCAAGAAGTGACCGCAGCACGTCCGGCAACGACGAAACGCCGCTCCCCCCGCCCGTCCCCCGACCGTCCTCCTCGCCGTCCCCTCCCCCTCTCGCGTTCCCTTCTCCGCGCCCTCCCCGTCTCCCCCTCCGTCGTCCTGCTCCTCCTCTTCCTGGCCGGCCCGATCGTCTACTGCGTGGTCATCGCGTTCACCGACCTGCAGTTGACCGGGCAGGCCGAGGAATCGTTCGTCGGGCTGGAGAACTTCCGGCGGGCCTTCCAGGACGACGCGTTCCTGAACGCCGTATGGCTGACGCTCGTCTTCACGGTCATCTCGTCGCTCCTCGGGCAGAACACCCTCGGTCTCGCGCTCGCCGCGCTCATGCAGCGGGCGTCGAAGCCGGTGCGCACGCTGACCGGCGGCATCGTGATCACGGCCTGGGTGCTGCCGGAGGTCGTCGCCGGGTTCCTGCTGTACGCGTTCTTCCGGCGCGAGGGCACCCTCAACGCCGTCCTCGACGGGCTGCACCTGCCGTCCCAGAACTGGCTGTTCACGCTGCCGATCCTGGCCGTCTCCTTCGCGAACGTCTGGCGTGGCACCGCCTTCTCCATGCTCGTCTACTCGGCCGCCCTCAACGAGATCCCCAAGGAGGTCACGGAGGCGGCCGAGGTGGACGGCGCGGGCGGCTGGCGCCGCATGTGGCACGTCACGCTGCCGATGATCCGCCGCTCCATCGGCACCAACCTCATGCTCAACACCCTCCAGACCCTCTCCGTCTTCGGGCTGATCTGGGTCATGACGCGCGGCGGCCCCAGCGGCAAGAGCCAGACGCTGCCGCTGTTCATGTACGAGCAGGCCTTCCAGAAGAGCCTGATCGGCTACGGCACCGCGGTGGCGCTGCTGCTCCTGCTGATCGGTTCGCTGTTCTCGGCCGTGTACCTGCGCCTGCTGCGCACGGAGGTGTGACGGGCATGGCCCACAAGACCACCACCCGTACGACCCCCGCACCCGGCACGGCGCACGGCGCCCGCACCCTCGCCTCCCGCCGTACCGCCCGCCGCCTCGCCGCCGACGCCGGGCTGCTCGCCGTCGCCGCCGCCTTCGTGCTGCCCCTGCTGTGGGTGCTGCTGTCGGCGCTCGATCCGCGCGCGGACCTGCGGGTGAAGGCGCCCGACGGGCTCACCCTGGACAACTTCGACGCGATCCTCACCGACGAGGTCACCTTCACGCCGCTCATGAACAGCCTGCTGCTGTGCGGCGGCGCGACGGCGCTGACCGTGGTGTGCGCGGCGCTGGCGGCGTACCCGCTGTCCCGGTTCCGCTCCCGCCTGAACCGGCCGTTCCTGCTGACGATCCTGTTCGCGACGAGCCTGCCCGTCACGGCGATCATGGTGCCGGTCTACGCCCTGTTCGTGCGGGTGAACCTGATCGACACCATGCAGGGCACGATCTTCTTCTTCGCCGCGTCCCAGCTGCCCTTCGCCATCTGGCTGATGAAGAACTTCATGGACGGCGTGCCGAAGGAGCTGGAGGAGGCCGCCTGGACGGACGGGGCGTCGTCGTGGCAGTCGCTGCTGCGGATCGTGCTGCCGCTGATGGGGCCCGGGGTCTCGGTCGTGACCGTCTTCTCGTTCGTGATGATGTGGGGGAACTTCTTCGTCCCCTTCATGCTGCTGCTCACCCCGGACCAGATGCCGGCGTCCGTCAGCATCAACGAGTTCTTCGGCAACCGCGGCATGGTCGCGTACGGCCAGCTCGCCGCGTTCTCCATCGTCTACTCGACGCCGGTGATCCTGCTGTACGTACTCATCGCCCGACGCCTCGGCAGCGGCTTCGCCCTCGGCGGCGCCGTGAAGGGATAGAGGCGAGGAGGCTTCGAACGGCCGGGCCTAGAAGACCGACTCCGCCTCGTCCATCCGGTCCTTCGGGACCGTCTTCAGCTCGGTCACGGCCTCTGCCAGCGGCACCATCACGATGTCCGTGCCGCGCAGCGCCGTCATCCGGCCGAACTCGCCGCGGTGCGCGGCCTCCATCGCGTGCCAGCCGAACCGCGTGGCCAGCACCCGGTCGTACGCGGTCGGGGTGCCGCCGCGCTGCACATGGCCGAGGATGACCGGCCGGGCCTCCTTGCCGAGGCGCCGCTCCAGCTCGTGGGCGAGAGCCGTGCCGATGCCCTGGAAGCGCTCGTGTCCGAACTGGTCGATCGCGCCCTTGCCGTAGTCCATGCTGCCCTCGGCGGGGTGGGCTCCCTCGGCGACGCAGATCACCGCGAACTTCTTGCCGCGCGAGAAGCGCTCCTCGACCATCTTGACCAGGTCGGCCGGGTCGAAGGGCCGCTCGGGCAGGCAGATCCCGTGGGCGCCGGCGGCCATGCCGGACTCCAGGGCGATCCAGCCGGCGTGCCGGCCCATGACCTCGACGACCATCACGCGCTGGTGGGACTCGGCGGTGGTCTTCAGCCGGTCCATCGCCTCCGTGGCGACGCCGACGGCCGTGTCGAAGCCGAAGGTGCGGTCGGTCGAGGAGATGTCGTTGTCGATGGTCTTCGGGACGCCGACCACCGGCAGGCCCGCGTCGCTCAGCATGCGGGCGGCGGTCAGGGTGCCCTCGCCGCCGATCGGGATGAGCGCGTCGATGCCGAACTCGTGAATCATGTCGGAGGCGTTCTCACAGGCCTCGCGGAGCCGGTCGCGCTCCAGCCGGGAGGAGCCGAGGATGGTGCCGCCGCGGGCCAGGATGCCGCTGACCGCGTTGAGGTCGAGCGAGCGGAAGCGGCCGTCGAGGAGTCCGGCGTAGCCGTCCTCGAAGCCGATGACCTCGTCGCCGTAGTGGTCCACCGCTCGGTGCACGACCGACCGGATCACTGCGTTCAGGCCGGGGCAGTCGCCGCCTGCGGTGAGAACTCCGATACGCATCGTGCTGTGTCTCCTGCTCGCTGTGGACACCGGTGAGCCACTGCCGATTGTTCCATGCCCCGCGGAGCGATGCCGACCGTCCCGCGACGGGCGCCTTACCCATCACCGAAGGTATTGTCAAGGTGGTTCCGCTCACCTCGGTGAGCCATTTTTATGACGTCGACAAGATTTCTACGACACCGACCAGGATGTCCGCCGGACGACAGGACGGCGGCCGAACCCGGCTGCCGCCGCCGCACCGCCCCCGACCCGACCGCCGGCAACTCGATCCGGCAACTCGACCGCCGGCCACTCGACCGCCGCCATCCGACGACGAAGAACGTGCCGGCGAAGCACATGACGAAGAACGGAGAGCGCACGTGACGCGCAGCGTGTACGTGACCGGAATCGACCGCGGCGACGGCCGCCAGGTCGTCGAGCTGGGGGTCATGGAGCTGCTGACCCGGCAGGTGGACCGGGTGGGCGTCTTCCGGCCGCTCGTCCACGACGGGCCCGACCGTCTCTTCGAGCTGCTGCGCTCCCGCTACCGGCTCTCCCAGGACCCCGCGACGGTCTACGGCATGGACTACGAGGAGGCGTCCGCCCTCCAGGCCGAGCAGGGCACGGACGAGCTGGTGGCCGCGCTGGTCGACCGGTTCCACCTGGTGGCCCGCGACTACGACGTCGTCCTCGTCCTCGGTACCGACTACGCCGACACGCAGTTCCCCGACGAGCTCTCGCTGAACGCCCGCCTCGCCAACGAGTTCGGCGCCTCCGTGGTCCCCGTGGTCGGCGGCCGGGGGCAGTCCGCCGAGTCCGTGCTCGCCGAGACCCGCAACGCGTTCCGCGCGTACGACACCCTCGGCTGCGACGTGCTCGCGATGATCACCAACCGGGTCGCCCGCGAGGACCGTGGCACGATCGCCGAGGGGCTCGCCGACCGGCTGCCCGTGCCCTGCTACGTGCTCCCCGACGAGCCCGCCCTGTCCGCGCCCACGGTCGCCCAGATCGGGCACACGCTCGGCGCGAGGGTGCTGCTCGGCGACGACTCGGGACTGTCGCGCGACGCCCTGGACTTCGTGTTCGGCGGGGCGATGCTGCCGAACTTCGTGAGCGCCCTGACCCCGGGCTGCCTGGTGGTCACCCCTGGCGACCGCGCGGACCTGGTCGTCGGCGCGCTCGCCGCGCACAGCGCCGGCACCCCGCCGATAGCCGGGGTGCTGCTCACCCTGGGCGAGGTCCCCGGCGACGACATCCTCACCCTCGCCGGGCGGCTCGCCCCCGGCACGCCCGTGCTGTCGGTGCCCGGCAACAGCTTCCCGACCGCCGAGCGGCTGTTCACCCTGGAGGGCAGGCTGAACGCCGCGACCCCGCGCAAGGCGGAGACCGCGCTCGGCCTCTTCGAGCGGCACGTCGACACCGGCGGTCTGCTGGACCGGGTCTCGGCGCCGAGCAGCGACCGCGTCACGCCGATGATGTTCGAGCACAAGCTGCTGGAGCAGGCCCGCTCGGACCGGCGCCGGGTCGTCCTGCCGGAGGGCACCGAGGAGCGCGTGCTGCACGCGGCGGAGGTGCTGCTGCGCCGGGGCGTGTGCGACCTGACGCTGCTCGGGCCGGTCGACCTGATCCGCAAGAAGGCCGCCGACCTCGGCATCGACCTCGGCGACGCCCAGCTCATCGACCCGGCCGTCTCCGGACTGCGCGACGCGTTCGCCGAGCGGTACGCCGCCCTGCGCGCCCACAAGGGCGTCACCGTGGAGCTGGCGTACGACGTCGTCTCCGACGTGAACTACTTCGGCACCCTGATGGTGCAGGAGGGCCTCGCCGACGGCATGGTGTCGGGCTCGGTGCACTCCACGGCGGCGACGATCCGCCCGGCCTTCGAAATCATCAAGACCAGGCCGGACGCCTCGATCGTCTCCTCCGTCTTCTTCATGTGCCTGGCCGACAAGGTCCTCGTCTACGGCGACTGCGCCGTGAACCCCGACCCGGACGCCGAGCAGCTCGCCGACATCGCCGTCCAGTCGGCCACGACCGCCGCCCGGTTCGGCGTGGACCCGCGCATCGCCCTGCTGTCGTACTCCACCGGTACGTCGGGCTCGGGCGCGGACGTCGACAAGGTGCGGCGGGCGACCGAACTGGTCCGCTCGCGCCGCCCGGACCTGAGCGTCGAGGGGCCCATCCAGTACGACGCGGCCGTCGAGCCGACCGTCGCCGCGACGAAGCTGCCCGGGTCCGAGGTGGCCGGGCAGGCGAGCGTGCTGATCTTCCCCGACCTCAACACCGGCAACAACACCTACAAGGCCGTGCAGCGCTCGGCCGGGGCCGTCGCCGTCGGACCGGTCCTGCAGGGCCTGCGCAAGCCGGTCAACGACCTGTCCCGGGGCGCCCTCGTCCAGGACATCGTCAACACCGTCGCCATCACGGCCGTCCAGGCCCAGACCCCGACGGCCCCGGCGGCCGAGAACACGACCACCGCCCCGGCCGGGAGCCCGCCCGCGGCCCCGGCCCCGACCCGGAAGGTGACCGACCAGTGACCGGCACCCGCGTCCTCGTCCTCAACTCCGGCTCCTCCTCCCTCAAGTACCAGCTGCTCGACATGCGGGACAGCCGCCGGCTCGCGGTGGGGCTCGTCGAGCGGATCGGCGAGGAGACGTCCCGGCTGAGGCACACGCCGGTCGCGGACGGCACGGCACGGGAGTCGACGGGGGCCGTCCCCGATCACGACGCCGCCCTGAAGGCCGTGGCCGCCGAACTCGCCAGGGACGGCCTGGGGCTCGACTCGTCCGAACTGGCCGCGATCGGGCACCGGGTGGTGCACGGCGGGCGGCGGTTCACCGAGCCGACCGTGATCGACGACGCCGTACTCGCCGAGATCGAGCGGCTGATCCCGGTGGCGCCCCTGCACAACCCCGCCAACCTGACCGGCATCCGTACCGCCCGGACGCTGCGGCCGGACCTGCCGCAGGTCGCCGTCTTCGACACCGCGTTCCACACGACGATGCCGGAGCCGGCCGCCCGCTACGCGATCGACGTGGAGACCGCCGACGCGCACCGCATCCGCCGCTACGGCTTCCACGGCACGTCGCACGCGTACGTGTCCCGGGAGACGGCCCGGCTGCTGGGCCGGGCGCCCGAGGACGTGAACGTGATCGTGCTGCACCTGGGCAACGGGGCGTCGGCCTCCGCCGTGCGGGGCGGGCGCTGCGTGGAGACCTCCATGGGGCTGACGCCCTTGGAGGGCCTGGTGATGGGTACGCGCTCCGGTGACACGGATCCGGCCGTCGTCTTCCATTTGATGCGCGTCGGTGGAATGTCAGCGGACGAGATCGACGATCTCCTTAACAAGAGGAGCGGGCTCGTCGGACTCTGCGGCGACAACGACATGCGGGAGATCCGCCGCCGGATCGACGAGGGCGACGAGCGGGCGAAACTGGCGTTCGACATCTATATCCACCGGCTGAAGAAGTACATCGGCGCCTATTACGCGGTGCTCGGACGGGTGGACGCGGTCACCTTCACGGCCGGGGTCGGCGAGAACGCGGCACCCGTTCGGGAAGCTGCCGTGGCGGGCCTGGCGGAGCTGGGCATCGTGGTCGACGGCGAACGGAACGCGGAGCGCGCGGACGGGCCGCGGCTGATCTCACCCGCGCACGCGCGCGTCGCCGTGGCCGTGGTCCCGACGGACGAGGAAAGGGAAATCGCGGCACAGACATACGCACTGGTCGAGAAGAACGACTGAGGCCTGGCCGGACGACGGAGAACGACCGGGCAATACACCTCGTCACCGGCCTTCGCATACACGCCTGAGCGCGAACCCGCCCATTTGTACTTTCCGCCAGACGGAATATTCCGTAGCGAAACAAACCGATAGGATCACCCTATGCGCCGTTCGAAAATCGTCTGTACTCTCGGCCCCGCGGTCGACTCCCACGAGCAGCTCGTCGCGCTGATCGAAGCCGGTATGAATGTGGCCCGCTTCAACTTCAGCCACGGCTCCCACGCCGAGCACCAGGGCCGGTACGACCGGGTCCGGGCCGCCGCCGGGGAGACCGGCCGGGCCATCGGTGTCCTCGCCGACCTGCAGGGGCCGAAGATCCGCCTGGAGACCTTCGCCGAGGGCCCGGTCGAGCTGGTGCGCGGTGACGAGTTCACCATCACCACCGAGGACGTCCCCGGCGACCGTACGATCTGCGGCACCACCTACAAGGGCCTGCCCGGCGACGTCGGCAAGGGCGACCAGATCCTCATCAACGACGGCAACGTCGAGCTGAAGGTCACCGAGGTCGAGGGCCCGCAGGTGCGGACGATCGTCATCGAGGGCGGCGTCATCTCCGACCACAAGGGCATCAACCTGCCCGGTACGGCCGTCAACGTGCCCGCGCTGAGCGAGAAGGACGTCGACGACCTGCGCTTCGCCCTCCGCATGGGCTGCGACATGGTCGCGCTGTCGTTCGTCCGGGACGCCAAGGACGTCGCCGACGTGCACCGCGTCATGGACGAGGAGGGCCGCCGCGTCCCCGTCATCGCCAAGGTGGAGAAGCCGCAGGCGGTGGAGAACATGGCGGACGTCGTGATGGCGTTCGACGGTGTCATGGTCGCGCGCGGCGACCTCGCCGTCGAGTACCCGCTCGAGAAGGTCCCGATGGTGCAGAAGCGCCTGATCGAGCTGTGCCGGCGCAACGCCAAGCCGGTGATCGTGGCGACCCAGATGATGGAGTCCATGATCACCAACTCCCGTCCGACGCGCGCCGAGGCATCCGACGTGGCCAACGCGATCCTGGACGGCGCCGACGCGGTCATGCTGTCCGCCGAGTCGAGCGTGGGCGCGTACCCGATCGAGACGGTCCGCACGATGTCGAAGATCGTCACCGCGGCCGAGCAGGAGCTGCTGTCCAAGGGCCTGCAGCCGCTCGTGCCGGGCAAGAAGCCGCGCACCCAGGGTGGTTCGGTGGCGCGCGCCGCCGCCGAGATCGCCGACTTCCTCGGCGGCAGGGGCCTGGTGGCCTTCACCCAGTCCGGCGACACGGCCCGCCGGCTGTCCCGCTACCGCGCCGCGCAGCCGGTCATCGCGTACACCACGGACGAGGGCACCCGGAACCAGCTGGCACTCAGCTGGGGCGTGGAACCGTACGTGGTGCCCTTCGTGAACAGCACGGACGAGATGGTCGAGCTGGTGGACCAGGAGATGGTCAAGCTGGGCCGGTTCAACGACGGCGACATCGTGGTGATCACGGCCGGTTCCCCGCCCGGCGTGCCCGGCACCACCAACATGGTGCGCGTCCACCACCTGGGCAGCACCGGGAGCTGACCCGGCCGGCCGGCCGGTCCCGAACGGCGCTGAGGGCGCCCCCTGGTGGACAGGGGGCGCCCTCAGCGTCGTCACGGCTCCCGGACGGGTCCTGGACGCGTCCTCGGGAGGTGCTGCGGCTCAGTCGGTGATGTACTGGTGCAGCCCCGGGACCTGCAGCGTGCCGCCGAACTGGCCGGCCTGGACGACCTTCACCTTGGTGAAGTAGATCAGCGGGATGTTCAGCGGCGGAGGGAAGTCCGGGGTGAACGTGATCGGGACCAGCCCGAGCAGGTTGCCGGAGATGCTCTCCGTGTACATCACGGTCTCGCCGTCGCGGATCTTGGACGTCGAGCCCTTGGCCGCCTGCACGTGGTAGGTCTTGCCGGACTGCTTGTCCTTGACCGTCTGGTGCAGGTCGCCGATGTCGGTGCCGTCGGATATGACGTACTTCAGCACCTTCTTGGTGCCGCCGTTGGCGGTCTTCACCTCGACGACGCCCTTGTAGTCGGCGCCCTTCAGCAGCAGCGAGCTGGCGTCCAGGTACCACGGGTCGTCGGGCAGCGGGACGGTGTTGTCGATCCCGCCCTCGGCGTCCGTGGCGACCGGACAGTCGTCCGGGTCGGTCGCCGGGCTCGCCGACGGCGTCGGTACGGCCTCCTTGGCGCCCTCGGTGGCGTCCTCGGCCGTCTCGGTGACCTTGTCCTTGGCCCCCTCGACGGTGTCCCGCACCGTGCCGGTGACCTTGTCGGTAATCTCCTTCACGGCGCCACCGGCGTCACCGGTGGGGGACGAGGCCGTGTTCCCGGAGGCGGACGCCGTGGGGCTCGGGGCCTTGGAGTCCTTGCCGCCGCCCAGGAGGCCGCCCAGGGCGTCGCCGAGACCGCCCAGCAGGCCACCGTCGGCGTCGCTCTCCGACGGCGAGGGGGCGGGCTCCTTGTCCTTGGACGCGGACGGGGACGGCTCGTCGCCGGAACCTGAATCCGGCGAAGAGGACGTACCCGCGTCCGGGTCGCCGGACGTGGCCGAGGGGCCGGGCTCCGGCTTCTTCTCGTCCCCGGAGGCGCTCGCCGAGGGCGACGGCGTGGCGGACGGCGAGTCCTTCTTGTCGGCGTCCTTCAGGGCCGCGACGCAGTCCTTGTACTCCTCGGCCGTCAGGCTGTTCGACGTCGGCTTCACCGCGTCGTTGTTGTCGGCGATGGCCAGCGTGGGGGTGAACCCCATGCCCATAAGGACCGCTGTGGGCATCGCCGCCAGGGCTATCGCCTTGCCTGCAGGCATGTGGAACCTGGTGAACAGCGGCTTCTTGGGTGCCGCGTGGCGCGGCCCGGTTCTCGCACGGGACGCGTCCACATCCATCCCGTGGGTCACCTCGTCAGCCGGCACTGTGCCTCCCGTTCGCCCCGTTGGCCGGGCTCGTTCCTGACAGATCGTTCGGCTCGCCCACCCTGCCCGTGCCCGAGGAGAAGGCGCTGCTCGGCACCACACCCTCGAAGGGGTCGGCCTCGTCCTGGCTCTCCTCGCGGAGGGCTTCTTCCTTCGGCTCCACGCCGGGCGCCCACGACACGGCCATCGCCCCGCCGATCAGCGCGAAGAGGAAGCCGATGAGGAACCCGCCCAGGTTCGACACGGGAATGGACACCAGCGCCAGGAGGATCGCCGCGACGCCCGCGAAGACGCGCACGTGCTTCTGGAACCACAGGCTGAAGCCCAGTACGACGAGCAGCACGCCGATGATCAGGGACCCGGCGCCCGCGGTCGTGGCCATGGCCAGCGTCAGGTGACCGATCTGGAGGTTCGCGTACGGGAAGTAGGCGATGGGGAGTCCGCCGAGCATGACGAACAGGCCGGCCCAGAACGGCCGCAGGCCCCGCCAGGCACGGAACTGCTGCCTCCGGCGGGTGAACTGGCCGATGGCGGCAGGAGTCTCGGCGCTCATGGAAAACAGCTCCCTGGAACGGCGTTGCTGTGGTGGTGAGGTGGTACTTCGTGTGCTGTACGCGACGTACGCGATGTACGTGCGGCGCGTGCTGTACGTGCTGTGCGCGCCGGGTGTGCGGCGTGTGAAGGCCGAGCAGGTAGTCGACAGGCGGGGGTGCCGTCGGCACCCCCGCCCGTCAAGGCGTGCTCAGTAGCACTCCTTGACACCCGTCGACAGGGACATCTTCAGACCGCTGAGCTTGAAGGTTCCGGCGGTGGTCGCCCACGCCGTCTGCTTCACGTCGGTCAGGGTGACCGAGTCGGCCTGCTGGGCGAACCCGTACGGGTTGGCCGTCTCACCCTTGGCGATGCCGGGACCCTTGCTGGCGTCCTTGGCGGCCACACCGATGTCGATGTTCCTGAACGTCGCATCGGCGTTCAGGTCGGCGACGTCGATGTAGAGGTTCTCGGCCTTGACCGGCGTGCTGCCACCGCCGGCCCTCAGGATGAGGCTGACGTTGCCGAGGATCGGCACGTCGGGGGTGACGACGGACTGGCACAGGTTCTTGATCGTCGCGCTCTTGAACGCCGAGACGGCGACGGGGTGAGCCGTCTTCTTGCCGTCGAGCGTGTAGCCCGAGTCGATCGCCCCGTACTGGGAGAAGCCCTGACCGTCGAGCCGGTCGGTCGTCACCTTGAACGACTGACCGGAAACACTGAACGACGCGGCGAGAGCGCCCTGCGCGAGGGCGACACCTATCGCAGCCGTGGCGGCCACGCTGGGCACCATCACGACGGCGAACCGCTTCCATCTGGTCCCGCCACGCACCTGGGACTCCATATTTCCTCCTTCTCGGACGTACATCTCCTGGCCCGGGCTGCCACGTGGAGGCTCAGCCGGGCAGGGATGGGAGAAGTGCTACGTCCTCGGGAAGGAGAGCGCCCGCACTCGGAGGCGCACACAGCGCCCGAATCACCGGCGATCACCCCCGAGCGACAACCACTGGTCGCGCCTGACACGCATCACGCACAACCTTGCTGGACAGGCTTCGCCGGGAGGCGAAGACCCCCCTGCCCAAGAGCCGGCGACACCGCCGTCGGCTCTGCTCGGTGGGGACCCAGGAACTCCCGCGGCCCGACCGGCTGTCGGGGAAGCGGGAATGGACCGAGCGTGGCCGATCGTGGTGCATTCTCGCCGCCCGCACAAGGGGGTTCGTTACTCGCTAGTAACGGCCGGATAACCGAGCGGCGACGCAGAGGGTTCAACCGGCGACGCAGGGTGGCACCCACCCCCTGAACAAAACCGTCGATGACGGGACAGAAACTAACGGATCCATGCCCTCGACTTACTGGCAGTAACAGCGGCCGCGATTACCAAGTTTTGGTAAAACGCGGCCGCGGTGACGGTCCCGTAGCCGTTCTTTCACCCGGGCACCACAGCGGCCCGCGTTTACCACCTGATCAGAAGAGGGCCCTCGCGAGGGCCCGGCGGGCGGTGATCACCCGGGGATCCTCGGCGCCCACCACCTCGAACAGCTCCAGCAACCGCAGCCGTACGGCATCCCGTTCGTCACCGAACGTGACGCGCACGGTGTCGATGAGCCGCCCGAACGCGTCGTCCACGTGACCACCCACCAGATCCAGGTCCGCCGCGGCGATCTGGGCCCGCGCGTCCGACGGCCTGTCGGCCGCGTCCCGGCGCGTCTGCTGCGGGTCGAGTCCCTGCACGCGCTGGAGCAGCTCCGCCTGGGCGAGGCCCAGCTTGGCCTCCGAGTTGCCCGGGTCCTCGGCGAGCACGTTCTTGTACGCCTGGACCGCGCCGCCGAAGTCGCCCGCGTCCAGCGCCCGTACGGCCGCCTCCAGATCGGCGTCGTACGGTCCGGCCGGCTGCTCGGGGGCCGGGGCCGCGCCCGGCTCCGCCTCGGGGTCGACGACCAGGCCGGTCAGTCCGAAGCGCTGCTCGGCGACCTGCACCAGCTGGTCCAGGGTCTGACGGATCTGCTCCACGCCGGCCGCGCCCTGGAAGAGCGGCAGGGCCTGCCCGGCCACCACCGCGAACACCGCCGGGATGCCCTGCACCCCGAACTGCTGCATCAGCATCTGGTTGGCGTCTACGTCGATCCTGGCGAGGAGGAAACGCCCGTTGTACTCGACGGCGAGCTGCTCCAGGACCGGGCTGAGCTGCTTGCAGGGCCCGCACCACTCGGCCCAGAAGTCGATGACGACCGGGACCTCGGTGGAACGCTGCAGGACGTCGTTCTCGAAGCCGGACTCGTCGACGTCGATGACGAGATCGGCCGGGGAGACCGCTCCCGGCCCGCCGCCCTGCCGGGCCGCTTGGGCGCGCGCCTGCTCCGCCTTCGCCTTGGCCTCCTGGGCCGCCTTCACCGCGGCGAGGTCGACGACTCCGCTCATGGACATGTTCCGTGGCTGCATGCGTCCATCCTCCCCCGTCCGGCCCGCACATGTGAAAACCGCCGTGAAAAGCGGCCTGACAGCTTGGTGTCGCCTGCCGCCGCGCACCTGCCGTCCCTGATGTCGCGTCAGCGTTCGCGTCCGGCGCCGGGTCCCCACCCGCGCCGCGTGGCCGTCGCCGGCGGGTACGTCCCCCCGCCCGCTTTCGCTACGGCTCGTAGCGTAATGCCATGGGCGCTCGGCCGGACAGGGAGCCCCGGTGATCTCCCTCACGGTCGTGCGGATCTGGCCGGATATGGTCAGAGAATGCAACGCCGCACCCCTGCGGGCCGTACCGGACGCCCGCGCAGTGCCGCCGCGGACGCCGCGATCCTGGCCGCGACGCGGCAGGCCCTGGTGGAGCTCGGCTGGTCCAAGCTCACGCTGGGCGACGTGGCGACCCGCGCCGGTGTCGCGAAGACGACGCTCTACCGCCGCTGGGCCGGCAAGAACGAACTCGTCGTGGACGCGGTGGCGGAACTCTTCGACGAACTCCGCCTCCCCGACCGCGGCAGCCTCGCCGCCGACATCGAGGGCGTGGTCCTGCAGTTCGCGGCGATCCTGGCCCGCCCAGAGGCCCGTAGCGGCTTCCTGGCGGTGGTGACCGAATCCGCCCGCGACGAGGCCCTGCGCGAGCGCATCCGTGCCTCGATCGTGCACCGCCAGAAGCGCCTGGTGGTCGAGGGCAGAACCCGCGCGGAACAGCGCGGCGAACTGCCCCCGGCCAAGAACCCGGCGGAGGCCGCCCGCGCCGTCGACCTGATCTTCGACATGGTCGCGGGAGCGGTGGTCCACCGGACCCTCGTCAGCGCCGAACCGGCGGACGAGGAGTGGGTCCGCAGCCTGACGAGGGTCCTCCTGACGGGCCTGGCGGGAAACGGACCGTCCGGCGCCTGAGGACGGTGCCCTTCGGGGCCAAGGCCGGATCTCATCCCCCGGGGCCCGGGAAGGGGAAGGGCGGCGGGGGCGGACCCATCCCGGCGGCCCGCCCCGACGCCCCGCCTAGAAGCCCGCGGGCTCCGTGTACACACCCCACTCGTCCCGCAGCACCCCGCAGATCTCGCCCAGCGTCCCCTCCGCGCGCACCACGTCCAGCATGGGCTCGATCATGTTCCCCCCGGACCGCGCGGCGGCCACCATCGCGTCCAGCGCGGAACGCACGGCCGCGTCGTCCCGCGCGCCCTTCCGCTCCCCGAGCGCCCGCACCTGGTCCCGCTCCACCTCGTGGCTGACCCGCAGGATCTCCAGGTCCCCGGTCACCGACCCGGTGTGGCAGTTGACGCCGACGACCCGCTTGTCGCCCTTCTCCAGCGACTGCTGGTACCGGAACGCCGACTCGGCGATCTCCCCGGTGAACCACCCGTCCTCGATGCCGCGCAGGATCCCGGACGTGACCGGCCCGATCGGGTGCCGCTCGTCGGGGTGGGCCCGCAGCCCGCGCTCCTTGATCTGCTCGAAGATCTTCTCGGCGTCGGCCTCGATCCGGTCCGTGAGCTGCTCGATGTACCAGGAGCCGCCCAGCGGGTCGGCCACGTTCGCGACGCCGGTCTCCTCCATCAGCACCTGCTGCGTGCGCAGCGCGATCTCGGCGGCCTGCTCGCTGGGCAGTGCGAGCGTCTCGTCGAGGGCGTTGGTGTGCAGCGAGTTCGTCCCGCCGAGCACCGCGGCCAGCGCCTCCACGGCCGTACGGACGACGTTGTTGTACGGCTGCTGCGCGGTCAGGGAGACACCGGCGGTCTGGGTGTGGAACCGCAGCCACTGCGCCTTCTCGCTCTTCGCGCCGTACACGTCGCGCATCCAGCGGGCCCAGATGCGGCGGGCGGCGCGGAACTTGGCGATCTCCTCGAAGAAGTCGACGTGCGCGTCGAAGAAGAAGGACAGGCCGGGCGCGAAGACGTCGACGTCGAGACCCCGGCTCAGCCCCAGCTCGACGTATCCGAAGCCGTCCGCCAGCGTGTACGCCAGCTCCTGCGCGGCCGTCGAGCCGGCCTCGCGGATGTGGTAGCCGGAGACGGACAGCGGCTTGTAGGCGGGGATGCCGGCCGCGCAGTACTCCATGAGATCGCCTATGAGGCGCAGGTGCGGCTCGGGCTGGAACAGCCACTCCTTCTGGGCGATGTACTCCTTGAAGATGTCGGTCTGCAGCGTGCCGTTGAGGACGCCGGGATCGACACCCTGACGCTCGGCGGCGACCAGGTACATGCAGAAGACGGGCACGGCGGGCCCGCTGATCGTCATGGAGGTGGTGACGTCCCCGAGCGGGATGTCGCGGAACAGCACCTCCATGTCGGCGGCCGAGTCGATGGCGACGCCGCAGTGCCCGACCTCGCCGAGCGAGCGCGGGTCGTCGGAGTCGCGGCCCATCAGGGTCGGCATGTCGAAGGCGACCGACAGGCCCCCGCCGCCGTTGGCGAGGATCATCTTGTAGCGCTCGTTGGTCTGCTCGGCGTTGCCGAAGCCGGCGAACTGCCGGATGGTCCACGTACGCCCTCGGTAGCCGGTCGGATACAGCCCGCGGGTGAAGGGGTACTCCCCCGGCCAGCCGATCCGCTCGAATCCGTCGTACCTGTCACCGGGCCGGGGCCCGTACACCGGCTCCACGGGGTCGCCGGAGAGCGTGGTGAAGTCAGCGTCGCGCTTGCGTGCGGCGTCGTACCGGGCCTGCCAGCGACGGCGGCCCTCCTCGATGGCGTCAGCGTCCATGCTTCGAATTTACTTGGACGTCCTAGTAAATGTCGATGGGAGACCGCCGTACGGTCCTCCGTACGGCGGTGCGATCGGAACCGGTCAGACCTCGGCGGCCACGGGCGAGGGCTCCGCGGTCTTCGCGTCCAGCTCGCGGCTGACGCTCCGCTCCACGAAGAACGCGGCCGTCGGGACGGTCCCGGCGAGCAGCACCCACAACTGCCTGCTGACCGGCCATTTCGCCTTGGCGCCCAGGTCGAAGGCGAAGACGAGGTAGATCACGTACAGCCAGCCGTGGGCGATGCCGACGACGCGCGTGAAGTCGGTGGCACCGTCCAGGTCGAGCAGGTACTTGGCGATCATGCCGAGGCACAGCAGGATCAGCAGCACGCCTGTGACGTACGCCATGACGCGGTAGCGGGTCAGCACGCTTCGTTTCATGCCGTCGAGCGTAACCGCGCGTTCCGGGAGATCCTGCCCCGGGGCCGACTCCGTCGACCGCCCGGTCACTCCTCCTCGAAATCCCGTGCGGCCAGGCGCAGCGGGCGGAGCATGGCGAAGATCTCGCGGCATTCCTCGGCGTCGTAGGCACCGAGGCCGAACTCCATCGCCATCAGGTCCCGGGTGGCCGACTCGACCAC
The DNA here is from genome assembly GCF_040638805.1 of Streptomyces sp. NPDC005925. Classification (NCBI taxonomy): domain Bacteria; kingdom Bacillati; phylum Actinomycetota; class Actinomycetes; order Kitasatosporales; family Streptomycetaceae; genus Streptomyces; species Streptomyces sp. NPDC005925. Next base: position 29,967 of record NZ_JBEXVL010000015.1, read on the forward strand.
CTCGCGGCCCTTGTCGGTGATCGACGCGAGGGTGCCGCGGCCGTCGTTGGGGTTGGGGCGCTTGCCCACCAGGCCCGACGTCACCAGCCGGTCCACGGTGTTCGTGACCGACGTCGGGTGCACCATGAGCCGCTCGCCGATCTTGGACATCGGCAGCTCGCCCGACTTGGAGAAAGTCAGCAGCACCAGTGCCTCGTACCGGGCGAACGTCAGCCCGTACGGCCTGACCACCGCGTCGACCTCCGACAGCAGGATCTGGTGCGCGCGCATGATCGAGGTGATGGCGGCCATCGACGGCACGCCTCCCCAGCGCTGCTCCCAGAGTTCGTCGGCGCGGGCGATGGGGTCGAAGGACAGACTGAGCGGCTTCGGCACGCCCCAGACCATACCGGCCGGTCATATACCGGCCGTCCCCGTCTCGCCCTTCGGTCCCGCCGTGCGGGTGGCCGGGCCGGCCCCGGCCGCGTCGAGACCATGTCGGTCCGCCGGACGCCTGCCCCGCTGTGTCACGATCGCTGGCGATCTCTCCCCTTTCCGCGTCACCTCTCCCCCAGGGAGCAGCATGTCCCGGCTGATCCACACCCTCGCGGCGCTCGCGCTGCTCGGCCTCACGGCGGGCTGCTCGGACACACCGGACGCCGACGAGACCTCCTTCGCCGGTGCCGCCTCCCGGAAGTCGGTCCCCGACGCCTCCCCGTTCTGGGTCGACCCGGCGAGCCCCGCGGCACGGCAGATCCGGGTCTGGCGGCAGGAGGGCCGTGCCGGGGACGCCGACCTGCTCCGGAGGATCGCCGACCACCCGGCCGCCCTGTGGCCGACCGGTGAGACCGACCCGGCACCGCAGGTGCGGGCGGCGGCGGTGGCCGCGGGCCGGGCGGGCCGGACGGCCGTCCTCGTCGCCTACAACATCCCGCACCGGGACTGCGGCCAGCACTCGGCGGGCGGCGCGGCCGACGCGGACGCCTACCGGCAGTGGATCGGGAGCTTCGCCGACGCGATCGGCGACGCGAAGGCCCTCGTCGTGCTGGAGCCGGACGCCGTCGCGCACATCGTGGACGGCTGCACACCCGGGCAGGACCACGCCGAGCGCGAGCAGTTGCTGACGGAGGCCGTCGACCGGCTCAAGCAGCAGCCGCACACCAAGGTGTACCTGGACGCGGGCAACCCCGACTGGATCAAGGACCCCGGCAGGCTGGTCGCCCCGCTGCAGCGGGCCGGGATCGGCAACGCCGACGGCTTCGCGCTCAACGTCTCCAACTTCCAGACCAACGAGGTCACCGCCGGGTACGGCCGGGAACTGTCCAAGGGCCTCGGAGGCAAGCACTTCGTCGTCGACACCAGCCGCAACGGCAACGGCCCGCTGGAGGGCTCCTGGTGCAACCCGCCCGGCCGGGCCCTCGGTACCCACCCGACGACCGAGACGGACGAGCCCGCTCTGGACGCCTACCTGTGGATCAAGCGGCCAGGCGAGTCCGACGGGACCTGCGAGGGCGGGCCCGCCGCCGGACGGTGGTGGCCGGAGTACGCCCTGGAGCTGGCGCGCAACTCCAGGGCGTGACGAGCCGTCCGTGAGAGGGCCGGGGTCACTTCACGTGGACCCACTTGGCCTCGGACGGCGTTCCGTCGGCGTCCGTCACGAACAGCATGTACCAGCCGGGCGGCACCAGCGCCCGGTCCCGGGGCACCTCGAACGTCACCGCGTCGCCCTGCTTCGTCACGCCGAGGGCGATGGAGCGCTGCTCGACGTCCGTCGTGTGCGTCACCGCGCTCGGCCGCATCAGCCGCGCCTTCACGACGCGTTCGGGGTGCGCCGTACGGAACGTCACGCGGTGCCGGGCGTCCAGGGTCTTCGGACCGTCCTTCAGTACGGGCCTGTTCGCGGCGGCGCGGTGCAGCGCGGGCGGCGTGAAGATCTCCATGCGCTGCTCGAAGTGGCCGAGCTTGGTGTTCTGCTGGTCGTCGAAGAGCGGGTCGGAGCCGAACGTGACGACCCGCCCGTCGGGCAGCAGCAGGGCCTCCGAGTGGTAGTTGCGGCCCACCGTGGGCGCCGCGGCCTCCGTGAAGCTGTTCGATTCGGGGTCGTAGAACTGCGCCCTGAGGATGTTGCTGGCGCTGCGGCCCCGGTAGTCCCGGGAGCCGTTGGTGGTGAACACCGAGTCGTCCGGCATGATCACGCTGTTCAGGTAGCGGGTGCCCTGCGGCAGGTCCGGGCCGGCCACGAACTCCGGGTCGGCCTTCTTCAGGTCGACGACCGCGGTGCGGGGGGTCGACTTCTTCGACTCGCCGACGCCCCCGCCGCCCAGCACCATCACCTTCTGGTCCTGCGCGGGCGGCAGCATCAGCGACGACGAGGTCTCCAGCTGGTCCTTGTCCTTCAGTCCCGGCACCTTCTTGAAGGTGTTCTTCTCCAGGTCCCACAGCCCCGGCTCGCGCCCCTCGTCGGCGGGGCCGTAACCGGCGTTGGAGCCCGAGTAGAACAGCTTGTTGCCCTTGGTGAGGAACAGCGCCGGGTACGTCGGGAAGTACCGCTTCGGCCCCGGCGTCCACTTCTTCGTCTTCGGGTCGTAGATCTCGTTGTCGCCGGGGTCGATCATGCCGACGTCGTCCAGACCGGACGCGGCGAGGACCCGGCCGTCCTCCAGGCCGACCAGGGTCGGGTACCAGCGGGCCTTGTCCATCGGCTCGACCGGTACGTACTTCTCGGCGACCGGGTCGAACTCGTAGGCCCCGCGGATGCCCTGGTAGTCCTGCTTCTCCAGGGTGATCTTCTCCGACAGGCCGTAGACGTTGGCGGCCCGCTCGCCCTTCAGGCCGACGATCTCGTACTGCGCCTGCTTCTCGGTGACGGACAGCGGTCCCTTCTCGACGGCCTCGACCCACACGCGCCGTTCGCTCGCGGTGACGCTCGTCCTCCAGGGCCGCATCGCCCCGGACCTGTCGTACGTCACCTTGAAGGTGCGCTTGGCCTTCGGGACGGTGACGTCGAACCGGGTGACGTACTCGACGCCGGCGGGTGAGCGGAAGCGGGTGCCCTTCTTCAGGAACACCGCCCGGTCGGGGCTCTCGTTCTTCACGCGCATGCCGCCGCCGGCGCGTTCCACCTCGCCGTCGAGGAGTTCGTAGCGGGCGGTGCCGCCGGCCACCAGCAGGCGGCCGTCGGGCAGCTGGGCGTGGCCGCTGCAGAAGAAGTCCTCCGGGGTCGGGATCTTCTTGTAGGTGTTCTTCACCGGGTCCCACAGCACGGTGTCGAAGGACCCGGCGTCGAACTTCTTCTGCTCGTTGCCGGAGCCGGCCACGATCAGCACCTTGCCGGTGTGCAGGAGCGCCGCGTGGATGGCGTTGGTGCGGAACTTCTCCGGGATGTCGACGTAACTCCAGGAGCCGTACTTCGCCTTGTACTCGGGCTGGGCGATCTTGTACGCGTGGTACTGGTCGCCCGCGAAGTCCAGGGCGGCCGGGGCGTTGAGGCCGAGGAGGATCGCGACGCCTGAGACGCCCAGGACCGTCTTCTTGGTCCTGCTGGACAGCTGGGGTGCCATGGACTAGTTGCCTCCTGTCGTGGTGCCGGTCGCCGGGGAGGTGGCCCCGGTCGTCACGTAGGCGGGTTCGTGGCCCTCGCCGACGCGACCGGTGGCGGGCAGCGGAGACCGGTCCGGGCGCTCCGGGCCGACCGCGCCCGCCGCCGCGGCGGCCCGGCGGCCGCGGAGCGGGTTCCGGGTGGTGTCTCCGAGGTGCCCCCGGCGCTCCCTCAGCACGGTGGCGGCCCACGCCGCGACCGGGGCGAGGGAGATCAGCGTCGCCAGGAACGCCCAGGTGCGCATCGCCGCATGGGTGTGGCCGAGGAAGACCGAGGCGGTGAGGGACGCGGCGAGGAGCGCCGCCCAGGAGAGGTGGATGCGGAAGGTGAGCAGTCGGTCGGGGCTCGCGTCGCCGCCCTTCGGCGTGACGACGAACCGGCTGGGGCGGCGCAGCAGCGCCTCCGTGAAGGACTTCAGGTAGATCGGCGCGGACAGCGCCGACATCGCCATGCCGGCCAGCCCGCCGGAGCCCTGCGGCTCGTGCGGCGAGACGTTGTGGCGGCGGTTCCACAGGTAGAGGCCGACCTGGAGGGCCGCCGCGTCGCTGTAGAGCATCAGCCAGACGGAGGCGGCGACCTGGGTGCCCGAGGCCCCGAACCACAGGAACAGGAAGCAGCTCAGGATGCCGAGGAGCCAGTTGACCGCCGTCATCGGGTAGTAGACGAGCATCAGCGTGTACGAGAACAGCCGGCCCGGGGGCATGCTGAGCGGGGCCTTCCAGTACTGCTTGATCAGCGTCTCGTAGGTGCCGCGCGACCAGCGCATCTGCTGGGTGAAGAAGTCCGTCCAGGAGGCCGGGCCCTCGCCGACCGCGAGCACGTCCGGGGTGTAGACGGACTGCCAGTGGTGGCCGGTGCGGGGGTTGCGGGTGCGGTGCAGTTCGAAGCCGGTGGCCATGTCCTCGGTGATGGAGTCGTACAGGCCGCCGATCTGTTTGACGGCACGGATGCGTACGGCGTTGTTGGTGCCGACGAACATGGGGGCGCGGTAGCGGTTGCCGGCCCGCTGGATGAGGGCGTGGAAGAGGAACTGCTGCGACTCGGCGGCCTTGGTGACGGGGTTGTGGTAGTTGCCGTACACCTGCGGGCCGACGACGAAGGCGACGTCCGGGTCGCGGAAGTAGCCCAACATCCGCTCCAGGAAGTTCGGGAGCGGGACGTGGTCGGTGTCGACGGAGGCGAAGAAGTCGTACTCGTCGCCGTGCATCGCGATCCAGGCGTTGTAGTTCCCGTGCTTGGTACGGGCCTTGTGGACGCCCTTGTCCTGGTTCCACTCGGGGATGCCGTGCCGCGTGAAGTGCCGTACGCCGAGCTCCGCGCACAGGGCCTTGGCCTGCTCGTCGTCGCCCTCGTCGAGGAGCCAGACGTGGAGGGTGCCGTCGTGGGTGATCCGGGTGGCGCCCTCGAGGGTGGCGCGGACCATGGTCAGGGGTTCCTTGCCGGGCACGTACGTGGTGAGGAACGCGACGCGGGTGCCGGGCTCGGGGGTGACGGGGACGGGGTCGCGGGCGACCATCGTGGCGTGGGCGACGGAGGTGACGTTGACGACCATGAACAGGCCGATGAGGCCGATGGCTATGAGCATGGTGACGTCGAGTCCGACCAGCCATTCCTCGCCGCCCTCGCGGTCGACCCAGTGGGTGGGCCAGATCAGGTAGAGGAGCAGGGCACCGGTGAGGAGGGGCGCGAGGGTCATGAGCGCGACGGCTCTCATGGGGTGCGGCTCGCGCGAGAGGAGCGAGGTGTACTGCACCTGGTACGCGTTGCGGGACGGCTCGGTGAGCGGTCCCGCGATCAGGCTGTGGGTGTCGTAGTCGTAACCCTCCGACGGCACAGCGCCCTCCAGTGATTGCGGCATGATCGAAGCACCGATACCCCCACAAAAAGGGACAGGTGTCGGGGTGTCGAGCCGTGGAGGGCCACGTGGGTGGGCGATACACGCTCAGCCCCTCGGACCGTGAGAAGACCCCGGCTCTGTCGAACCGGGGTCACGGAAGGGGGCACGAAGCGGGCGGCCGTCAGACGCCGACGGCGCCCTCTCCGTCGCGTGCGCGGGACGCGATCACCGCGTCCTCGGCCTCGCGCCGCAGCCTCCGCTCGGCGAGGAACCCGCCGGCCGGGAGCACCGACAGCACGACGTACAGGGCGGCCTTCTTCAGCGGCCACTGGGCGCGGTTCCAGGCGTCCGCCCAGAAGATCACGTACAGGATGAACAGGATGCCGTGGACCGCCCCCATGACCGGCACCGCGTTGAAGTCGGTGGTCCGCTTCAGCACGGAGCACAGGAGCAGCAGCAGGAACGAGATCGCCTCGGGCGCCGAGACCAGGCGGAGGCGGCGGAGGGCGGTGGCGGTCTTGATGTCCACGGATCGGGTCACCTTCGGTAGGTCGGCGGGAGTCGACGGGAGAGCCGTCGAAGCGTTTGTGAACGGGCGCACAAGCGCCCGGCCCATTGTGGCAAACGGCGACAAGTAACCCCGGGAGGGGGTCCGGGGCGCGTTCCGGAGGGGGCCGGCGACCGGTGCCGGGCCGGAACGCACACCGCGGGCGACGGGCCCCGGAGGGCCGGTTCTTTCGGAGGGATCTGTCCGTTCGGCGTCACCGGGGTTACCGTCACTGGCGTGGCGATGTTCCGACTTCAGAGCAGCAGGGTGCTCGCCGTCGACATGACCGGGGACGCCGTGAAGGCGAAGAACGGCTCGATGGTCGCGTACGACGGGCAGATGGCGTTCAAGAAGCTGAGCGGCGGCGGCGAGGGCGTACGGGGGATGGTGACCCGGCGGCTCACCGGCGAGCAGATGACGGTGATGGAGGTGAAGGGGCACGGGACCTGCTGGTTCGCGGACGGTGCCGCCGAGATCAACCTCGTCGGTCTGCGGGGCGACAAGCTGTTCGTGGAGTCCAGCAACCTGCTGGCGACCGACGCCGGGCTGCGGACCGGCACGTCGTTCACCGGGCTGCGCGGTGCCTCGCAGGGCAACGGCCTGTTCACCACGACGGTGGAGGGGCACGGGCAGGCGGCCATCACGTCGCTGGGGGCGGCGGTCGTGCTGCGGGTCGGCCCGCAGTACCCGCTGACCGTTGATCCGGGGGCGTACATCGCCCACCAGGGGAATCTGCGGCAGACCTTCCAGTCGGGGGTGACGTTCCGCACGTTCCTCGGGGAGGGCGGCGGGGAGGCCTTCCAGATCCGGTTCGAGGGGGACGGCCTGGTGTACGTGCAGCCGAGCGAGCGGGCCACGATCGCGGGGGACGTGTGACATGCCTTTCCGGGAGATCAACGCGAAGATGGTCGAGGCGACCGTGAGGCCCGGAGCGCGGCTGTTCAGCCAGCGCGGGGCGATGCTCGCGTACCGGGGCGAGGTGTCGTTCACGCCCAGCATCGCGGGCGGCCGGGGCGGTGTCATGTCGATGATCGGGCGCCGCGTGGCGGACGAGGACACGCCCCTGATGACGGTCGAGGGCAACGGCACGGTGCTGTTCGGGCACGGCGGCCACCACGTCCAGGTGATCAACCTCGCGGGCGACACCCTGTACGTCGAGGCGGACCGGCTCCTCGCCTTCGAGGGCACCCTGGAGCAGGGCACGGTGTTCCTCGGTTCGCAGGGCGGCGTGATGGGCATGGTGCGCGGCCAGGTCAGCGGGCAGGGGCTGTTCACGACGACGCTGCGCGGGCAGGGCTCGGTGGCCGTGATGGCGCACGGCGGGGTCATCGAGATCCCGATCACACCGCAGCGCCCGGTGCACGTGGACCCGCAGGCCTACGTCGCCCACCACGGCGACGTACGCAACAAGCTGTCGGCCGCGCTGGGCTGGCGCGACATGGTGGGCCGCGGTTCCGGCGAGGCGTTCCAGCTGGAGCTGAGCGGCAGCGGCGCGGTGTACGTCCAGGCCTCGGAGGAGAAGCTGTGAGCACATACGGGGCCGCGGGAGGCCCGCCCGTGTACGACCCGGCGACGCTGCCCGCCGACGACAACGTCGATGCGTACTCCTTCTGCGTGGAGTTGAAGGGGAGCCAGTGGTTCCTGCAGAAGGGCAAGATGATCGCCTACTACGGGACGATCGAGTTCAACGGGATCGGGCACGGGCGTCTGGAGCGCCTGGTGCGCACCTCGTTCCATTCGCCTTTGCACGCGAGCGACTGGGTGGTGGCCGAAGGGTCGGGCAAAATGCTGCTGGCCGACCGGGCCTTCGACGTGAATTCGTATGACTTGGACGACGGCAACCTGACCATTCGCGCGGGCAACCTGCTTGCTTTTCAGCCAAGTCTCTCGCTCAAGCAATCCATCGTGCCGGGCTTTCTGACGCTGATCGGAACCGGCAAGTTCGTCGCCACGTCGAACGGGCCGGTGGTGTTCATGGAGCCTCCGATCCGGGTGGATCCGCAGGCTCTCGTGGGCTGGGCCGACTGCCCGTCCCCCTGCCACCACTACGACCACGGCTACATGACGGGGCTGATGGGCGGTCTGCGTGCGCTGACCGGCCTGGGCGGGGCCTCGGGGGAGGAGCACCAGTTCGAGTTCGCGGGCGCGGGAACGGTACTGCTGCAGTCGAGCGAGACCCTGGTGACGGAGCAGGCGACGGGTGCGATTCCGGGGGCACCGGGGGTGCCGGGCGGCGGCGCGACCGCTCCGCGCGTACCGCCGTCGGGAGCACCGCGTCTTCCCGGCCAGCTCGGAGACCTCCAGCGTCGCTTCGGGCTGTGAGCGGTAATCTGCGGAGTGTGACGACGAAGGGCTCGCTCGCCGCACCCACCACCCCTCGCTAGTACGCCATTCAACCTTTTAGGTAGACTTCATCCATGGAGACAGAGACGGCCATCAACTGGCTGACCGACGCCGAGCAGTGCGCCTGGCGCATCCACCTGGAGGTCAACAGGCTGTTGACGTACCAGCTCGAGAAGGATCTGCAGCCGTTCGGGCTGACCATGAACGACTACGAGATCCTGGTCAATCTGTCCGAGTCGGAGGACCTGCGGATGCGGATGAGCGACCTCGCCTCCGCCACCCTCCAGTCCAAGAGCCGCCTCTCCCACCAGATCACCCGCATGGAGAACGCGAATCTGGTCCGGCGCGAGAACTGCGAGTCCGACCGGCGCGGGTTGTACGCGGTGCTCACCGAGCACGGCATGGAGACGATGAAGCGGGTCGCGCCGCACCACGTGGCGTCCGTGCGCAAGCACTTCATCGACCTGCTGTCCCCCGACGCCCTGGCGGAACTCGACACGTCCCTCAAGCCCATCGCGGAGCACCTGCGCGTCCAGCGCGGACGCGTCTGACCGTCACCCAGGGCCCTCCGCGGCGTGCGCCTGCGCCCGGCACAGGCGGAGTTCGAACAGGGCTCCGCCCGCCGGGGCCGTGCCGACCGTAAGTGTGCCGCCGTGCCGGACGGCGACGTCGCGCGCGATGGCCAGCCCCAGACCGGCGCCCCCGTCGTCGCGGCTGCGCGCCGCGTCCAGCCGGACGAACCGCTCGAAGATCCGCTCCCGGTCCGCCTCCGGGACGCCGTCGCCGTCGTCCGCCACCGCGACGACGACCCGCCCGCCCTCGCCCCGCACGGTCACCTCGACCGCCGACCGGGCATGCCGCTGCGCGTTGTCCAGCACATTGGCGACCACGCGCGCCCATTGCCCCCGCGATCCGGCCACCTCCGCGGACTCCGTCCGTACGGTCACGCGCACCCCGTCCCGGCCCGCGGCCTCCTCCCGCGCCAGCGCCGCCAAGTCCACGCGGGCGTCGGCGACCGGCCGCTCCCCCGCGTCCAGCCGCGCCAGCAGCAACAGATCGGCGGCGAGCCGCTGCAGCCGTACGGTGTCCTGCACGGCGCCGTCGACGTCCAGCAGGCCGGGGTGCGCGGCGCCCACCTCCAGCTGGGTGCGCAGTGACGCGATGGGGCTGCGCAGTTCGTGCGAGGCGTCGGCGACGAAGCGGCGCTGGCGCTCCACGGACGTCTCCAGCGCGGCCAGCGTCTCGTTGGTCGCGCGGGCCAGGCGGGCGATCTCGTCGTGCGTGCCCGGTACCGGGACCCGGCGCGACAGGTCCTCGGACGCGGTGATCGCGGCCATCTCCCGCCGGATGCCCTCGACCGGGCGCAGCGCGCGCCGGGTGACCAGCCAGGTCACGCCCGCCACGACGCCGAGCAGCAGCGGGAAGCCGGTCAGCATGCCGGTCAGCGCGGTGTTCACGGCGCTCTGTTCGGCGTCGAGCGGGGCACCGGCGTACACGGTGAGCTCGCCCCGGCCCCGCACCTCCACGGGGACGGCCGCGAACCGGTAGTCGGCCGCGTCGCCGTCGATCGTGGCGGAACCGTCGAAGAAGTCGGCGTCGTCGATCTCGCCGAGCTCCGGGGGGTCGTCGGAGCCGGAGCCGTGACCCGAGCCGCCGTGGCCCGAGTGGCCGGAATCAGAGTCGGAGTCGTCGCCGGCCTCCGTGCCGCCGCCTCCTCGGGCCGGTCGGACGGCGGTCGTCGGCGTGCCGCTGATCCGCTCCAGGTCCTCGCTCGCGGCGACCAGCGAGCCGTCCTCGGTGACGACCTGGACGGGCCGGTCGTCGTCGTCCAGGGACAGCTGACCGTACGTCCGCCCGGCGGCGAGCTCGGTCGCGACCTCCCGCGCGGTGCGTTCCGCCCGGGTGCCCGCCTGGTCGAGCAGGCCCGCCCTGAGGGACAGCAGGACGGCCGTCCCGGCGGCGAGGAGGGCCACCGCGACCACGAGCGTCGCGGCGAGCGCGGCCCGGGACCGCACGGAGCCGAAGAGGCGCCGTCGGGGTCCTGGCTCCCTTCGCGGTCCTCGGAGCCGTCTCATCGTCCCGCCTCCAGGCGGTAGCCCGCGCCGCGCACCGTGCGGATCAGTCCGGCGCGCAGCTTGCGGCGCAGCGCGCTGACGTACACCTCGACGATGTTCGGATCGCCCTCGTACGCGAAGTCCCAGACGTGCTCCAGGATGTCGGCCTTGGACACGACCTCCCCGGCCCGGACGACGAGCTGCTCCAGCACCGCGAACTCCTTCGCCGTCAGGGCGACTTCGTGTCCGCCGAGAAGGACGCGGCGCGCGGCCGTGTCCACCTTCAGATCGCCGTGCACCCGCACCGGACGGGCCCCGGCGCCCCGGCCCCGGCGGCGCAGCAGCGCCTTCACACGGGCGACGAGGACGACGTAGGAGAACGGTTTGGTGAGGTAGTCGTCCGCCCCGGTGTCCAGGCCCTCCGCCTCGTCGTACTCGCCGTCCTTGGCGGTGAGCATCAGGATCGGTACGTCGTGGCCGGCGGCGCGCAGGGCGGCGCAGACGCGGTAGCCGTTCATGCCGGGCAGCATGATGTCGAGGATCACGAGGTCGTACGTGCTCTCCGTGGCCCGGTGCAGGCCCTCGCGGCCGTCGTGGACGACGTCCACGGCGTAGCCCTCGGCCGTCAGTCCCCTGGCGAGGGAGACGGCGAGCCGCTTCTCGTCCTCCACGATCAACAGGCGCATGCGGTACAGGGTGCCAAGATGAAGCTGAAGATCTCTTCAGGTGGCTTCAGGTTCCTCTCAGCGTCGGTGGGCGAGAGTCGTGGTGGTCGGGACGAAAGTCTCCGGCACGGACGACTCGGGAGGAACCAGCTATGAAGCGCACCATCGTGATCGCCCTCGTCGCGGCAGCCGCGCTGGCCGGCGGCGGCACCCTCACGGCCCTGGCGGTGTCGGGGGACGACGACCGGGGCGGCAGGGTGTCCGCGGACGACCGGCGGGACGACGACACGCGGGGCGATGCCCGGGACGACTCCGACGACCGGCGGGACGGTGACGACGCCCGGGCGGTGAAGTCCGCCGGAGTGGGTGCCGCCGACGCCGTCGCCGCAGCGCTGCGGCACACACCGGGCACCGCCGTCTCAGCCGATCTCGACCACGGCGACGACCGCGGCGGCAGGGCCGTCTGGGAGGTCGACGTGCTGTCGGGGAACGGCGCCTGGCGCAGCGTGCGGGTCGACCCCGGCACCGGCAGGGTGACGGGGGACCGGGCGGAGGACGAGGACGACGCGGCCGAGGTGCGCGCCGCGTTGAAGGGTACGGGCGTGACCGCCGAGGAGGCCGCGAGGGCCGTGGGCGGCAGGGGCACGGTGACGTCCGTCGATCTCGACGACGACCGGGACGCGGCCTGGGAGGTCGAGACCCGGGACGGCTCCGGCTGGCGGGTGGACCCGCACAGTGGCAGGGTCACGGCCGACCGCTCCGACGACGAGTGACGCACACCTGCCTCGCGTCACCGCGCCACGACGTCGTGCGGGCCCGCGGCCCGTGCCGCCCGCGGGCACCGCGGCCCCCGGGGACGTCCGGACTCAGCCCTCCGTACTGCCCGCCGCGCCCACACGCACGCGGCCCCCGGGAGACGTCCGGGCTCAGCCCTCCGTAATGCCCGCCACCAGCTCGTCCGCCGCCCGGTACGGGTCCAGGTCGCCCGACACGATGCGTTCCGCCAGGGCGCTGAGGCGGCGGTCGCCGTGCAGGTCGCCGATGCGTTCCCGCAGGGCGGTCACCGCGATCGTCTCGACCTCGCGGGACGCGCGGGCCAGCCGGCGTTCGGCCAGGACGCCCCGCTCCTCCATCCAGGCGCGGTGCTTCTCCAGGGCCTCCACGACCTCGTCGACGCCCTCGGAGCGCGCGGCGACCGTCTTGACGATCGGGGGGCGCCAGTCGCCGGGGCCCCGGGACTCGCCGAGGCCGAGCATGTGGTTCAGCTCGCGGGCCGTGGCGTCGGCGCCGTCCCGGTCGGCCTTGTTGACGACGTAGACGTCGCCGATCTCCAGGATGCCCGCCTTGGCCGCCTGGATGCCGTCGCCCATGCCGGGGGCGAGCAGCACCACGGACGTGTCGGCCTGGGAGGCGATCTCCACCTCCGACTGGCCGACGCCGACGGTCTCCACCAGGATCACGTCGCAGCCCGCGGCGTCCAGGACGCGGATGGCCTGCGGGGCGGCCCAGGCCAGGCCGCCGAGGTGGCCGCGGGTGGCCATGGAGCGGATGTAGACACCAGGGTCGGACGCGTGCTCCGACATGCGGACGCGGTCACCGAGCAGGGCGCCCCCGGAGAACGGCGACGACGGGTCGACGGCCAGGACACCGACCCGCTTGCCCTGCTTGCGGTACGCCGTCACGAGCGCCGAGGTGGACGTCGATTTCCCGACACCCGGCGAGCCCGTGAGCCCGACGACGTACGCGTTGCCCGTGAGCGGGGCCAGGGCCTCCATCACCTCACGCAGCTGCGGGGACGCGCCCTCCACCAGGGAGATCAGCCTGGCCACGGCACGCGGCCTGCCGTCCCTGGCCTGGGCCACCAGCGTGGAGACGTCCTGCATCACAGCTCCGTTCATGATCGGTTCACGAGAGAGATTCGGCCGGCTTCGGCCCTGTCGACCGGGTCGGGACCCGGGCCCGGAACCCCTGGGTGCCGGGCCCGGGCCCCGAGCCGGTACGGCGGACCTCGGTCTCAGGCCTTCGGTACCCGCACGATGAGGGCGTCGCCCTGACCGCCGCCGCCGCACAGCGCCGCCGCGCCGATCCCGCCGCCGCGCCGCTTCAGCTCCAGCGCCAGGTGCAGCACCAGGCGCGCGCCGGACATGCCGATGGGGTGGCCGAGGGCGATGGCGCCCCCGTTGACGTTCACCTTTTCCGCTGACACTCCGAGGTCCTTCATTGACTGCACCGCGACGGCGGCGAAGGCCTCGTTGATCTCGATGAGGTCGAGGTCGGCGACGCCCAGGCCCTCCTTCTTCAGGGCCTGCGCGATCGCGTTGGACGGCTGGGACTGCAGCGAGTTGTCCGGCCCGGCCACGTTGCCGTGGGCGCCGATCTCGGCGATCCACTCCAGGCCCAGTTCCTCGGCCTTCGCCCTGCTCATCACGACCACGGCCGCCGCACCGTCCGAGATCTGCGAGGAGGAACCGGCGGTGATGGTGCCGCCCTTGTCGAAGGCCGGGCGGAGCTTGCCGAGGGCCTCGGTGGTGGTGTCGGCGCGGATGCCCTCGTCCTTGCTGAACAGCACCGGGTCGCCCTTGCGCTGCGGGATCTCCACCGGGGTGATCTCGGCCTCGAAGATGCCGTTCTTCTGCGCGGCGGCGGCGCGCTGGTGGGACAGCGCGGCGATCTCGTCCTGCGCCTCGCGGCCGATGCCCAGACGGGTGTTGTGCTTCTCGGTGGACTGGCCCATCGGGATGCTCTCCCACGGGTCGGTCAGGCCGTCGTGCGCCATGGCGTCGAGCATCTCGACCGCGCCGTACTTGAAGCCCTCGCGGGACTTCGGCAGCAGGTGCGGGGCGTTGGTCATGGACTCCTGGCCGCCGGCGACGACGATGTCGAACTCGCCGGCGCGGATCAGCTGGTCGGCCAGCGCGACGGCGTCGAGACCGGAGAGGCACACCTTGTTGATGGTGAGCGCCGGGACGTTCATCGGGATGCCCGCCTTGACGGCGGCCTGACGTGCGGGGATCTGCCCCGCCCCGGCCTGGAGCACCTGCCCCATGATCACGTACTGGACCTGGTCGCCGCCGATCCCCGCACGGTCGAGGGCGGCCTTGATCGCGAAGCCGCCGAGGTCGGCTCCGGAGAAGGACTTCAGCGAGCCCAGCAACCGTCCCATGGGCGTACGCGCGCCCGCGACGATCACCGAACCGGTCGTACCGGAAGTTCCTGATGACATGAGCTTGCGATCCCCTTACCGGCCTGCACAGCCGAGGAGTGAACGAGGGTTTACTTGAATGTACTGAGCAGTATCCCGCCCGTCATCGGGCTTTCGGTGTGATCGCGCGCACGTTGCGTAACCACCACCGGAGCGGTGCACTGAATCCATGCTGACGCGAATCGACCACATCGGAATCGCCTGTTTCGACCTGGACCGCACTGTCGAGTTCTACCGTGCCACGTACGGCTTCGAGGTGTTCCACTCCGAGGTCAACGAGGAGCAGGGCGTGCGCGAGGCCATGCTGAAGATCAACGGGACGTCCGACGGCGGGGCTTCTTATCTGCAACTTCTGGAACCCACCCGCGAGGACTCCACGGTCGCCAAATGGCTGGCGAAGAACGGCGAGGGAGTCCACCACATCGCTTTCGGCACGCCGGACGTCGACGCGGAGGCCGCCGACGTCAAGGACAAGGGCGTACGCGTGCTGTACGACGAGCCCCGGCGCGGTTCCATGGGGTCACGGATCACCTTTCTGCACCCCAAGGATTGCCACGGTGTTCTGACAGAACTGGTCACTTCCGCGCCTGTTGAGTCGCCTGAGCACTGACCGCCGTACATAAGGGCCGGTAGGGTTGGGTGTGGTCGCCGCCCAACCGGGGCGACCACGTTCCGCCGCCTCGGCGACGGAACCTGTCCGGGGTCCGGGTTTCGGGGGACGAGCGTCGAGGCAGCAGCCCATGCGCCGCCGCTGATCTGACACCATTCCCCGGGGGCCCCGTTCGCGGACGGACGGAGCTCGTTCGGAAAGACTTGCGACCAGGGGACGGATGGGACCGCGCAGTGCGGGGCTACGAGAGCCAGGAGCGGGAGCCGGCGGCTGACGTCGACCACCTCACTCGGTTCGAAGCCGAGATGAAGCGGCTGAAGACCGAGCGGGAAAAGGCGATCCAGCACGCCGAGGACCTCGGCTACCAGGTCGAGGTGCTGCGGGCCAAGCTGCACGAGGCACGGCGCACCATCATGTCCCGGCCGGCCTACGACAGCGCCGACATCGGGTACCAGGCCGAGCAGTTGCTGCGCAACGCGCAGGTGCAGGCCGACCAGATCCGCGCCGACGCCGAGCGCGAGCTGAGCCAGGCGCGGGCGCA
The DNA here is from genome assembly GCF_040638805.1 of Streptomyces sp. NPDC005925. Classification (NCBI taxonomy): domain Bacteria; kingdom Bacillati; phylum Actinomycetota; class Actinomycetes; order Kitasatosporales; family Streptomycetaceae; genus Streptomyces; species Streptomyces sp. NPDC005925. Next base: position 45,343 of record NZ_JBEXVL010000015.1, read on the forward strand.
GACCCAGCGCATCCTGCAGGAGCACGCCGAGCAGGCGGCCCGTCTCCAGGCGGAGCTGCACCAGGAGGCGGTCACCCGCCGCCAGCAGCTCGACCAGGAGCTCGCCGAGCGCCGCCAGACCGTCGAGTCGCACGTCAACGAGAACGTGGCGTGGGCGGAGCAACTGCGTGCGCGCACCGAGCAGCAGGCACGCCGGCTGCTGGAGGAGTCCCGCGCCGAGGCCGAGCAGGCGATGGCAGCCGCCCGCGCGGAGGCCGAGCGGCTGACCGCGGAGGCACGTCAGCGGCTGCAGAGCGAGGCCGAGTCCGCCCGCGCGGAGGCCGAGCATCTGCTGCGCCGGGCCCGCACGGACGCCGAGCGACTGCTGAACGCTGCGTCGACGCAGGCCCAGGAGGCCACCGACCACGCCGAACAGTTGCGTACGTCGACGGCCTCGGAGTCGGAGACCGCGCGCCGCCGCTCCCAGGAGCTGAGCCGGACCGCCGAGCAGCGCATGGCGGAGGCCGACACGGCACTGCGCGAGGCGCGTGCCGAGGCGGAGAAGCTGGTCGCCGAGGCCAAGGAGGCCGCCTCCAAGGCCCTCGCGAGCGCCGAGTCGGCGAACGAGACGCGTACGCGCACCGCCAAGGAGCAGGTCGCCCGGCTGGTCAGCGAGGCCACCAAGGAGGCCGAGTCCACCAGGGCGGACGCCGAGCAGGTCGTCGCGGACGCCCGCGCGGAGGCCGAGAAGATCGTCGCCGAGGCCGCCGAGAAGGCCCGCACGATCACCGCCGAGGAGACGGCGTCGCAGCTGTCCAAGGCCGCGAAGACCGCCGAGGACGTCCTCAACAAGGCGTCGGAGGACGCCAAGAAGACCACGAAGGCCGCCGCCGAGGAGGCCGAGCGGATCCGTTCGGAGGCCGAGGCCGAGGCGGACCGGCTGCGCGCCGAGGCGCACGACATCGCCGAGGAGCTCAAGGGCGCGGCGAAGGACGACACCAAGGAGTACCGCGCCAAGACGGTCGAGTTGCAGGAGGAGGCCCGCCGGCTGCGCGGCGAGGCCGAGCAACTGCGCGCCGACGCCGTCGAAGAGGGCGAGAAGATCCGCGCCGGGGCCCGCAAGGAGGCCGTGGCGCAGATCGAGGAGGCCGCGAAGTCCGCCGAGGAGCTGCTGGCCAAGGCCAAGGCCGACGCGGACGAACTGCGCACGACGGCGCAGACGGACAGCGAGAAGGTCCGCACCGAGGCCATCGAGCGCGCCACGACGCTGCGCCGGCAGGCCGAGGAGACGCTGCAGCGCACGCGCCAGGAGGCCGAGCAGCACCGCGAGGAGGTCGTCGAGCAGGCCGAGGCGCTGCGGGCCGACGCCGAGCGGGACGCGCGGGAGCTGCGCGAGGAGACCGAGCGGGGCATGGCGGCCCGCAAGGCGGAGGCCGCCGAGGAGCTGACGCGGCTCCGCATGGAGGCCGAGGAGCGGCTCGCGGCTGCCGAGCAGGCGCTGAGCGAGGCCCGCGAGGAGGCCGCCCGGATGCGCCGGGAGGCGTCCGAGGAGACCGAGCGGCTGCGCGCCGAGGCCGCCGAGCGCATCCGTACGCTGCAGCAGCAGGCCGAGGCGGAGGCGGAGCGGCTGCGCGACGAGGCCGCCGCCGACGCGTCCGCGTCACGTGCCGAGGGCGAGGCCGTCGCCGTACGTCTGAGGTCGGAGGCCTCGGCGGAGGCCGAGCGGCTGAAGTCGGAGGCCCAGGACAGCGCGGACCGGATGCGGGCCGAGGCGCAGGCCGCCGCCGAGCGGCTGGGCGCGGAGGCGTCCGAGACGCTGGCCGCGGCGCAGGAGGAGGCGGCCCGGCGCCGCCGCGAGGCCGAGGAACTCCTCGGATCCGCCCGGGACGAGGCGGACCAGGAGCGGCTGCGGGCCCGGGAGCAGAGCGAGGAGCTGCTGGCGTCCGCGCGCACTCGCGTGGAGGAGGCGCAGACCGAGGCCGTGCGCCTGGTCGAGGAGGCCGACCGGCGCGCCACCGAGATGGTGGCGGCGGCCGAGCAGCACGCCCAGCAGGTACGGGACTCCGTGTCCGGGCTGCACGAGCAGGCGCAGGAGGAGATCGCCGGTCTGCGCAGCGCCGCCGAGCACGCCGCGGAGCGCACCCGGCGGGAGGCCGGGGAAGAGGCGGACCGGGTCCGGGCCGACGCCTACGCGGAGCGGGAGCGGGCCGGCGAGGACGCCCATCGGCTCCGGCGCGAGGCTCAGGACGAGACGGAGGCCGCCAAGGCGCTGGCCGAGCGCACCGTGTCGGAGGCCATCGCGGAGGCCGAGCGGCTGCGTACGGAAGCGTCCGAGCACGCCCAGCGGGCGCGCACGCAGGCCTCGGAGACGATCGCTCAGGCCGACCAGGACGCGTCGCGCACCCGGGCGGACGCCCGGGAGGACGCCAACCGCATCCGGTCGGACGCGGCGACGCAGGTGGACACGCTCATCACGGAGGCCACCAGCGAGGCCGAGCGGCTCACGACGGAGACGGCCGCCGAGGCGGAGCGGGTCCGGGCCGAGTCGGTCGCGAAGGCCGAGAAGCTCCTCGCGGACGCCTCCGAGGACGCGGAGCGGCTGCGGGCGGAGGCCGCGGAGACGGTCGGTGCGGCCCAGCAGCACGCCGAGCGGCTGCGCGGTGAGGCCGAGCGCGTCAAGTCCGACGCGGACGCGGAGGCGGAGCGGCTGGTGTCGTCGGCGCGGCAGGAGGCCGAGCGGACGCTGGACGAGGCGCGCCGGGACTCCAACAAGCGGCGCTCGGAAGCGGCCGAGCAGGTCGACAAGCTGATCACGGAGACCACGGCGGAGGCCGACAAGCTGCTGAGCGAGGCTCAGCAGCAGGCACTGAAGACGACCGCGGACGCGGAGGCGCAGGCCGACACGATGGTGGGCGCGGCCCGCAAGGAGGCCGAGCGGCTGGTCTCGGAGGCGACCGTCGAGGGCAATTCCCGTGTGGAGAAGGCCCGTACGGACGCGGACGAGTTGCTGGTGGGTGCCCGTCAGGACGCGACGCAGATCCGGCGGCGGGCAGAGGAGCTGCGCGACCGGATCACCTCGGAGATCGAGGAGCTGCACGAGCGGGCCCGTCGCGAGGCCTCGGAGACGATGAAGTCGGCGGGCGACCGCTGTGACGCGCTCATCAAGGCCGCCGAGGAGCAGCTGGCGAAGGCGCAGGCGAAGGCCAAGGAGCTCGTCTCGGAGGCCAATTCGGAGGCGGGCAAGGTCCGTATCGCCGCGGTGAAGAAGGCCGAGGGACTGCTCAAGGAGGCCGAGCAGAAGAAGGCCACCCTGGTCCGGGAGGCCGAGGAGCTCAAGGCCGAGGCGATCCGCGAGGCGCGTCGTACAGTGGACGAGGGCAAGCGCGAGCTGGAGACCCTGGTGCGGCGTCGCGAGGACATCAACGCCGAGATCTCCCGCGTCCAGGACGTCCTGGAGGCCCTGGAGTCCTTCGAGGCGCCGGGCGGGGGCAAGGACACCGGGGTGAAGGCGGGCGCGGCGGCGGGCGCGACACGTTCGGGTGGCAAGTCGTCGGAAAGCTAGCGGAGGAAGCAGTCTGTGCTGTCTGCTGAAGCCTTTGACCAACTCTTTGGCAAGCCGTGCGGCGATCAGCCACCCAAAAGAGGTGTCATTCTCCCGACCAATCGGGCTTCTGCTCGATGACACGCCGTTCGGACCCCTAGGATTCCCCTATCACCTCACCGGTCTCATTCGACAGGAACCCCATGAGCGACACTTCCCCCTACGGCTTCGAGCTTGTGCGGCGTGGGTACGACCGCGCTCAGGTGGACGAACGTATCTCCAAGCTCGTCTCCGACCGTGACAGCGCTCTCGCCCGCATCACCGCTCTGGAAAAGCGCATCGAGGAGCTCCACCTCGAGACGCAGAACGCCCAGGCCCTGGTCAACGACGGCGAGCCGTCGTACGCCGGTCTCGGTGCGCGTGTCGAGAAGATCCTCCGCCTCGCCGAGGAAGAGGCGAAGGACCTCCGCGAGGAGGCCCGGCGCGCGGCCGAGCAGCACCGTGAGCTCGCCGAGTCGGCGGCCCAGCAGGTGCGCAACGACGCCGAGGCCTACGCTTCCGAGCGCAAGTCGAAGGCGGAGGACGAAGGCGTCCGTATCGTCGAGAAGGCCCAGGGCGAGGCCGCCCAGATGCGTTCGGACGCGCAGAAGGACGCGCAGTCCAAGCGCGAGGAGGCGGACGCCCTCTTCGAGGAGACCCGCGCGAAGGCCGCCCAGGCCGCCGCGGACTTCGAGACGAACCTCGCCAAGCGCCGCGAGCAGTCCGAGCGCGACCTGGCGTCGCGTCAGGCCAAGGCCGAGAAGCGCCTCGCGGAGATCGAGCACCGGGCGGAGCAGCTGCGCCTGGAGGCGGAGAAGCTGCGCACCGACGCCGAGCGCCGCGCCCGCCAGACCGTGGAGACGGCGCAGCGACAGGCCGAGGACATCGTGGCGGACGCGAACGCCAAGGCCGACCGGATCCGTTCGGAATCCGAGCGCGAGCTGGCGGCGCTGACGAACCGTCGCGACTCCATCAACGCCCAGCTGACGAACGTGCGCGAGATGCTCGCCACGCTCACCGGTGCGGCGGTCGCGGCGGCGAGCTCGCCGAGCGAGGACGAGTCGGTCTCCCGCGGGGTTCCGGCGCAGCAGTCCCGGTAACGTCCGGACGCGCGACGTCTGAGTACGTAGCGAGGCCCTCTGCCACTGCGGTGGCAGAGGGCCTCGTCCCGTTTTAGCGTGGCCACCATGATCGAGCTGGAGGGGCTGACGAAGCGGTACGGCGAGAAGGTGGCGGTCAACAACCTCACCTTCGCCGTGCGGCCGGGTGTCGTCACGGGGTTCCTCGGGCCGAACGGCGCGGGCAAGTCGACCACGATGCGCCTGCTGCTGGGCCTGGACCGGCCGACCGCGGGCGACGTCCGTATCGACGGCAGGCACTACGACCGGCTGAGGGACCCGCTGACGAGCATCGGCGCGCTGCTGGAGGCCAAGGGCATGCACGGCGGGCGCAGCGCCTACCACCACCTGCTGTGGATGGCGCAGAGCAACGGCATCCCCTCCCGGCGGGTGGGCGAGGTGCTGGAGGCGGTGGGCCTGTCGGCGGTGGCGCGGAAGAAGGCCAAAGGGTTCTCGCTGGGCATGAGTCAGCGTCTCGGGATCGCCGCCGCGCTGCTGGGCGATCCCCGGATCCTGATGTTCGACGAGCCGGTGAACGGGCTCGACCCGGAGGGCATCCACTGGATCCGGACGCTGATGAAGTCGCTGGCCGCGGAGGGCCGTACGGTGTTCGTCTCCTCCCACCTGATGAGCGAGATGGCGCTGACGGCGGACCATCTGGTGGTGATCGGCCAGGGCAGGCTGCTCGCGGACACCTCCATGGCGGACTTCATCGCGCGGAACTCGCGCTCGTACGTCAGGATTCGCACGCCGCAGCGTGAGCGGCTGCGGGACGTGCTGCACGACGCGGGTGTCACGGCCGTGGAGTCGGGCGGCGGGGCGCTGGAGGTGGACGGGGCGGGGGCCGAACAGATCGGGGAGCTGGCGTCGCGGCATCAGGTCGTGCTCCACGAGCTGAGCCCGCAGCAGGCGTCGCTGGAGGAGGCCTTCATGCGGCTGACGGCGGAGTCGGTGGAGTACCACGCACACACCGGCGCGCCGACCTCACCGGCTCCGCCGGCGGGGTGGGGCGACGGTTGGAGGAGGGGCTGACATGGCGGCTGCCCAGGTCCTGCGCTCCGAATGGACGAAGATCCGGTCGGTGTCGTCGACGGTGTGGACGCTGTCGATCGCCGTGGTCGTCACGATCGCCCTCGGCATGCTGATCGCGGCCCTGTCTAGGAGCGAGTTCGACAGCTTGAACGCGCGGGACCGGCTGTCCTTCGACCCGACGTTCATCAGCTTCGCCGGGATGAGCCTCGGGCAGCTCGCGATGATCGTGTTCGGGGTGCTCGTGGTGTCGAACGAGTACAGCAGCGGCATGATCCGCACCTCGCTGGCGGCCGTACCGCAGCGCGGCACGTTCCTGTTCGGCAAGCTCGCCGTGGCGACGGCCCTGGCGCTCGTCGTCGGCCTCGTCACCAGCTTCGTGGCGTTCTTCCTGGGACAGGCGATGCTGGGCGAGCACCGGGCCTCGATCGGGGACGACGGTGTGCTGCGCGCGGTGATCGGCGGAGGCCTCTACATGACGCTGATCGCGCTGTTCTCCATGGGGGTGGCCGCGATGCTGCGCTCGCCGATGCTGTCGCTGGGCATCCTGATGCCGTTCTTCTTCCTGATCTCCGCCGTCCTCGGCAACGTCTCCGCGACGAAGAAGGTCGGCCGCTTCCTGCCCGACCAGGCCGGCAGCAGGATCTTGCGGGTGGTGCCGCCGGTGGACGACGACACCCCGTACGGCCCGTGGGGCGGGTTCGGGATCATGGCGCTGTGGGTGCTGGCGGCGGTCGTCGGCGGGTACCTCGTGATCAAGCAGCGCGACGCGTAGTCACGAAGGCACCGATCCGGTCCGGAACAGTCATACCCGCTCTTGAAGGGAACCGCCGGCGCCCGGATATCCTCCTAAGCCTTACGGGGGCGTGTGCCTGCTGTCCCCGAACCTTTCGATGGGTGCGGAGCATGATCGAAGCAGTCGGCCTGACCAAGCGCTACGGCGACAAGACCGCTGTGTACAACCTGTCCTTCCAGGTGCGGCCCGGCGCCGTCACCGGCTTCCTCGGGCCGAACGGCTCGGGCAAGTCGACGACGATGCGCATGATCCTCGGCCTGGACAACCCGACCGCGGGACACGTGACGATCGGCGGCTTTCCGTACCGCAAGCTGCCGAACGCGCCCCGTCAGGTCGGCGCGCTGCTCGACGCCAAGGCCGTGCACGGCGGCCGGTCCGCCCGCCATCACCTGCTCTGCCTGGCGCAGCTCTCGGGCATCCCGGCCCGCCGCGTGGACGAGGTGCTCGGCGTGGTCGGCCTGCAGGAGGTCGCGAGGAAGCGCTCCAAGGGTTTCTCGCTGGGCATGGGGCAGCGGCTCGGCATCGCCGCCGCGCTGCTCGGCGACCCGCAGGTGCTGCTGTTCGACGAGCCGGTCAACGGCCTCGACCCCGAGGGCATCCTCTGGGTGCGCAACCTGATGAAGGCGCTGGCCGCCGAGGGCCGTACGGTCTTCGTCTCCTCCCACCTGATGAGCGAGATGGCGCTGACCGCCGACCACCTCATCGTCATCGGGCGCGGTCAGCTGCTCGCCGACATGAGCGTGTCGCAGTTCATCTCCGCGAACTCGGCCGACTTCGCGCGCGTGCGCACCCCGGAGGCGGAGCCGCAGCTGCGGGAGAAGCTGGCGTCGGCACTGACCGAGGCCGGGGGGGGTGTCCTGCCCGAGCCGGACGGCGCGCTGCGCGTGACGGGACTGCCGCTGTCCCGCATCAGCGACGTCGCGCACGAGTCGGACGTACGGCTGTGGGAGCTGTCGCCGCACCAGGCCTCGCTGGAGGAGGCGTACATGCGGATGACGCAGGGCGCGGTGGACTACCGCTCCACCATCGACCAGAGGGCGGGCCTCCAGCAGGCGCTGCCGCCGGACATGCAGCCGCCGATGCCGGTGCCGGGCCAGGGCCAGCCGAACTGGTACGCGCCTGCGCCCCCGCAGTTCCAGAACCCGGGCCGGCACCCGGACCAGGGCCGGGCGCCGGGCCCGTACGGCGGGCAGCCCGCCGCGGCGCCGGGAGCGGCGGGCCCGAACCCGTACGCGCAGGGCGCACCCCAGGCACCTCAGGCACCGGCGCTCCAGGCACCTCAGGCTCCGCCGGCGCCCGCCCAGCCCCCTGCCGCACCCGCCGCCTCCGCGGCCACCGCCGACCTGACCAAGCCCGAGGACGCACGATGAGCACGCCCCAGCACCCGATGCCGCAGGCCGCGCCGCACTGGCCGGCGTCGTCCGGCTCCGCGTACCCGACCTACACCTCGCCGATCCCGGTCGTGCGCACACACCTCGGGCACGCGATCGCCTCCGAATGGACGAAGATCCGGTCGGTGCGCTCGACGATGTGGACGCTCGGCGTGTTCGTGCTGCTCGTGGTGGGCGTCGGCCTGCTGGCCGGCGCGGTCGTCGCGAGTTCGTCCTCCGAGGGCGACCTGTCGGGGGAGAACCCGCTGTCGCTGGGCTTCTTCGGCCTGCTGCTGGGCAGCATGTGCGTGATCACGCTCGGCGTGCTGACCACGGCCTCGGAGTACGGCACCGGCATGATCCGTACGACGACGGTCGCCTGCCCGTCGCGCGGGCGGGTCCTGACGGCGAAGGCGCTGGTGTTCTTCGCCGTCGCGTTCGTCGTGTCGCTGGTGTCCACGGCGCTGGTCGCCGTCGCGCAGGTGGCGATGCTGACGGGGGCCCGCGAGCCGTCCGGCGGAGAATGGCTGAAGGGCACGGTCGGCGTCTCGCTCTACCTGGCGCTGCTCGGCCTGCTGTCGCTCGTCGTCGGCTCGGTCATCCGGCACTCGGCGGGTGCCATCACTCTCATGATCGGCGCGGTCCTCGCACCGCTGGTAATCGCGCTGTTCATGTTCTCGTCGTCCCTGGAGGACGTGCGCGAGGCGCTGTTCGAGTACTCCATCCCGAACCAGCTCAGCGTGTTCTACGCCAATTCCCTCAGCGAATCGGGCCTGTCGGGCTGGGACCCGCTGTGGGTCATCCTGGCGGTGACGGCCGCGGTGTTCGCCGGCGCGTACGCGCTGCTGGAGAAGCGGGACGTCTGACCCGCCCGGGCCGGAGTGCTCAGAAGCGCGGCGCGTTACGGGACCGCTGCACCCGCGTGGTGCGGCGGTCCTTGGCGTTCCAGCAGGACTTGTGCCAGTGCCGCCGCTCGTCGACGCCCGAATGCGCGGGCCAGGCCACGACGTGCGGCACCCCGTCCGGGATCAACTGGTCGCAGCCCGGGCAGCGGTACGACTTGCCCTGGGCGCTCGCACCGGCCACCTGCCGCACGTTCCATTCCTCGCCCTGCCAGTCCTCCGTGGACTGCCAGCCGCCGTAGCGGACGGGGCGGTCGTCCTCCGCGCTCCGGCCCGACACAGCACCTTGGGCCCCTTTGGGCCGGTTGCGACGCGGGGACACAGCACACCTCTCGGGGCTATACAGGAATGGGCCGGTGTCCAGCCTACGTGTCCCCACCGGGGGTATTCGAAGAGAACCAATCCGTCACAAGTCCCCTGTCGGCGCCGGGCGGGGGCACCCTCCGCAGGAACATCGCACTTCGTACACGTCTGGGTCAAATTCTGCAGACAATCGGCAAATTACCCCGTCCGGCCGTGTCCTCGGCACGTGTCAGGCGGTTATGCCCTGCGGGGGAGCTCCGCGTCGGAGCCAGGAGGCAGGAAAAGCATGCGCGTTGGAAGTTTCGTTTTGGCAGCCCAGTTCCCGGGCCAGGGCCAGGGAGAGGCACTGCACCGCGCGGTCCGAGCGGCCGAGGTCGCCGAGGAGGCCGGGCTCGACGCCGTCTGGCTGGCCGAGCACCACTTCGTGCCGTACGGCACCTGCCCGTCGGCGGTCACCCTCGCGGCGTTACTACTGGGCCGCACCCACCGCATCCGGGTCGGCACGGCGGTCAGCGTGCTGCCCACCGCCCACCCGGTGACGCTCGGCGAACAGGCCGCGTTGCTGCACATGACGAGCGGCGGCCGGTTCTCCCTGGGCCTCGGCCGCGGCGGCCCGTGGGTCGACCTGGAGGTGTTCGGCGCGGGCCTCGCGGCGTACGAGAGCGGCTTCCCGGAGTCGCTGGATCTGCTGCTGCGGTGGCTGCGCGAACCGCGGGTGGGCGCCGACGGCGAGCGGTACAGGTTCCGCGAGGTCGCCGTCGTACCGAGGCCGTCGGAGTCCCTGTCGGACACCGCAGGGCCGGAGGTCGTGGTCGCCTGCACCTCGCCGGCGAGCGTGCGGCTGGCGGCCGAGCGCGGCCTGGCGATGCTGCTGGGCATGCACGTCGGGGACGAGGAGAAGGCCGAGATGGTCACCCTGTGGGAGCGGCACTCGCGCGCGGCGGGCCACGGCGAGGACGACATCCGGCGCGCGGCGCATGTCTCGGCGGGCGTCTGCCAGATCGCCGACCGGCGCACGGACGCGGCGGAGACGCTGCTCAAAACCATGCCGGGCTGGCTGAAACAAGGACTGGACGCCCATGTCACCGTCGACGGAAGGATCCGTCAGCAGCGCGACCCGCTGGCCTACACCGAGCTGCTCTGCGGACTGCACCCGGTGGGCACGCCCCGGTTGTGCGCCGACCGGCTGGCGGCGACGAGCGAGCGGACCGGCATCTCCCGCTTCGCCCTCCTCGTGGAGGGATCCGGGGACCTGGCGGCCACGGAGGAGAACATCCGCCGACTGGGCACGGACGTACTCCCCCAACTGCACTGACGGGTGAAGAGCTTGCCGCTCCGGTACCACCGCACCTCCCGCGTTGGAGCGGCAAGCTCGCTCTCCCGCGTCAGCAGTCCCGGAACTCCGGCGACTGGTTGAGCAGCTGGCTGCGGACCGAGGTGAAGCGGGCGAGCTTCTCGTCGACCGTGGCTTCGAGCGGGAACACCGCCACCCGGTGGCAGTTCTGGAAGGCCAGTCGCACACCGAAGTGCCGCTGCAGGGCGCCGCGTATCGCGTCGCTGGCGAGCGCGCGCAGCAGCTGACCGCGCGCCTGCTCGTCCGGCGGGGGCGTCTGGTTGTCGGCGAAGTCTCCGCCGTCGACCTTCAGCTGAGCCACCAGGGAGCTGATCATCTCCCACGCATAGGGCAGGGAGGTCCGGACGCAGTCGACGAATTCAGCTTCGTCGACCTCGCCTCGCTCGGCCTTCTCGAGTAGGGCCGGTGAGACGTCGAGCGACATGGGTTCTCCTCTCGCACCCCCGTAGAACAGGGGTTGCCGGACAGTAAAGGGAGTGCGCGATGCCGAACACGCTGCGTACACACGTCACGACCTCCCGTTCACTACGGTAAGCACCCGATGGTGGCGGCACCAGGCGAACAGGCAGATGGAGACGTCCCCTTGCACACACAATCGGCCACAAACGAACAGGTGGGTACCGGGAAATTAGGGGCGCCCCACTGAGCCCTTTCCTACCGGCCCGGGGTAGGCGAATCGCGTGCACCGGCACCGGTCGAGTAGCGTTGCCGACCATGCGTCTCGTCATCGCCCGCTGCTCCGTGGACTACGCCGGACGGCTCACCGCCCACCTTCCGTCGGCCCCTCGCCTGATCCTCGTGAAAGCGGACGGCAGCGTGTCCATTCATGCAGATGACAGGGCCTACAAGCCTCTCAACTGGATGTCGCCGCCCTGCACCCTGAAGGAGGGCGGCGGGGACGACGAGGGTGTGTGGACCGTCGTCAACAAGGGGGGCGAGAAGCTCATCATCACGATGGAGGAAATCCTCCACGACACCACGCACGAACTGGGCGTGGACCCGGGTCTGATCAAGGACGGCGTGGAAGCACACCTTCAGGAGCTGCTCGCGGACCGCATCGAGACGCTCGGCGAGGGCTACACGCTCATCCGCCGCGAGTATCCGACAGCGATCGGCCCGGTCGACATCCTGTGCCGCGACGCCGACGGGCGGACCGTGGCGGTGGAGATCAAGCGCCGCGGTGAGATCGACGGCGTCGAGCAGCTCACCCGCTACCTCGACCTGCTGAACCGCGACCCCCACCTGGCCCCGGTCCGCGGCATCTTCGCCGCGCAGGAGATCAAGCCCCAGGCCCGGGTCCTGGCCACCGACCGCGGCATCGGCTGCGCGGTCCTGGACTACAACGCGCTCAGGGGCATCGAGGACGACAAGCTGAAGCTGTTCTGACGCGCGGCGGCGAGCTGGCACGCCGCAGGGCGGCGCCCGCCCCGAACAGGGCGGCGCCCCGACGGCGCCGGGCCCCGCACCCGCCCGCCACGCTCAGATCGACGGCGGCGGGCTGCTCGCTTCGGTGGCGCTGGAGCTCGCGCCGGTACTGCTCGGCGCACTCGTCGAGCCGGTCGACGTCGGACTGGTCGACGTCTCGGACGCGGTCGGCGTGGGAGTGTCCGAAGGAGTCGCGGTCGGCTTCGTCGTGGACGGCGAGGGCGACGGCGGCTTCGTCGGCGTCGCAGACTTCGTCGGCCGCTTCGTGGGCGACTTCGACGGTGAAGCCGTTCTGCTGGGGCTCCGCGTCCCGCCGGGCGCGTGCGACGACCCGGCCGAGGACGACACGTGCTGCGTCGGGTCGTCGGACGTGCCCAGCGTCCCGTCGGGCCCCGGCTGGGAGGGCCGGCTCGTCGCCTCCCCGGTGTCCCCTGCGTTCTCGGGGGTGTCCGCCAGATTCCCGTCGTCGAGGTCCTGGCTGACGGAGGGGTCGACTCCGACGTTGTCGGAGGGCCTCTCCCCGTCCTTCCCGGACGTCGCGCCCAGCGTCACCACGGTCGCCAGTACGGCGACGAGCAGCGCCCCCGCCCCGCCCGCGACCGCGTTCCGCCGGGCGAGGTTCCTGACGCCGCCGCGCGCCCTCCCCGGCCCGGCGGGTTTCCGCGACGCGCGATGCGTGACGACGCCCGACGTGCCACCGGCGCGCGGTTTGACCGGCGGGAAAGCCGCCGGCCCACCGCGCGACCGCGACTTCTCCCGCCCCGCGTCCGCCCCCGCCTCCCCCGCTGCCAGGGCGAAGCCGGAGGCGATGCCGGACCGGTCGGCGACGAGCGCGAGGGCGCGCCGACCGGCCACGGTGCCCCGCTTGTCGGAGAGGGCGCCGCGCAGGCCGATGGACGCCTCCAGTTCGGCGCGGGCCCGGTCGTGGTGGCCGCCGCACAGCGCGAGGACGCCGAGTTCGTGGTGGAAGTAGGCCTGTTCGACGACGTCACCGGCGAGCCGGGCGGCCTCGGCGCCGGACCGCAGCGCCCGCTCCCAGGCGCCCCAGTGCAGCCCCGCGGCGAACGCGGGAGCAGCCGTACGGGCCAGCCGGACGGCGATGCTGTCCTCGTCGTCCCCGGCCGTGGTGAGCGGCGCGAGCACTCCGAGGGCGGCGAGGATCGCGTCGGCCTCCACGCACACGCGCTCGGGCGTGACCGAGGGATGTCCGGCCCACCAGGCGTAGTGCTGGGCGACCGTACGGGCGCGGCCCCCGACGTCGTCGGCGTATCCGGCGGCCTCCAGCTGGGCGTGGACCCCGGCGGCGAGCCGGTAGCGGGAGCCGACCGGTGAGACCAGCCCGCAGTCCGTCAGCTCGCCGAGGCCGGCGTCGGCGTGGGTGTCGCCCACGAGGGCGGGCAGATGGGCCGGGTGGGGAACCTCTCCGCCGAGGGCGACCGCGAACCGCAGCGCTTCGCGCGCGCAGTCGCTCAGCCGGGAGGCGAGCAGCGGCGCGGGGGCAGCGGCCTGGCCGAGCCCGGGCAGGAGTATCTCGTCGCCGGACCCCGGCCAGACGAGCATGTCGTCGGGCCGGGCGTCCCCGAGGACGCCGTCGTACTCGTCCGCGGCGGAGCCGTCGGCCCGCAGCCGGTCGCGCTGCCGCAGTAGGGCGCCGGCCTGGACGAAGCGCAGCGGCAGGCCCTCGGACTCGAACCAGAGGTCGCCGGCCCAGTTGGACTCGTCCTCGGTGAGGGACCGTCCGACGACACGCTCCAGCAGGTCCAGCCCGGCGGCCCGTTCCAGCCCGGGGAGGGTGGCCTCCTCGACGCCGGAGTCGTCGGACGGGGCGGGCACGTCCGGGGTGGCCGACATGAGGAAGGCGCACTCGGGCGTGGCCTCCAGCAGGGCGTCGAGGCCGGCGCCGCCGAACTCGATGTCGTCGAGGACGACGACCGCGCCGATCTCCCGGACGCAGCTGAGCAGTTCGTCCCGTTCCGGGCGGTGCAGGGGCGCGTGGTGGACGGTGTGGAAGAGGTCGTGGAGCAGTTCGTCGGAGGTGCGGTGACGGCCGCTGAGGCGTACGACGCCGTCGGGGGCGAGGTCCGTGCAGTCCTCGGCGACGATGTCGAGGAGGGTGCTGCGGCCGGAGCCGGCGGGCCCGGTGAGGCGTACGGAACGGCCGCGGGCGAGGAGCCGGACGAGGTGTTCGCGTTCGTCGTGGCGCTGGAGCAGCGGCAGCGCGGGCTGCGGCGGGCCCGGCGGCACGGGCGGCCTGGCGGCGCGGTCGGCGGCGGCGCGCTCGGAGGCGGTGTACTTCGGGGGCCTGCCGGGCTGTTCGCCGGGCGGGCAGACCTCGATCTCGCTGCCGTCGACGGGGTTCACGGTGAGCAGGAGGTCGCCCGAGACGATCTGTACGGTGCGGGCGAGGGCGGGCGCGTGCGGGACGAGGTCCGGGGTGTGGGACTCCCGGGGCGCGGGGCGGCTCGGGCTGTGACCGGCACCCTCGTAGTGCGCGACGCCGTAGTCGGAACCGTCGTAGTCGGAACCGTCACCGTCGCTGCCGACGCCGTCGCCGGTGCCGCTTCCGGCGCCGTCGTACTCGGCAGCGTCGTAGCCGGCACGGTCGTACGGGGCGCGCTCGTAGTCGCCACGGCCGTGGTCGGCACCGTCGTGGCCGTACTCCTCGGGTCCCCGGCTGTTCGGGTCCATAGGTTCAAGCCCCCAAAAGCGTCGTGTGCCGTAGAGCCCCTCCCGGCCGGCCTTGCCGCACACCGCGCTGTCGCTCTGGTCCGGGCCCGCTCGTGGGGTCTTGAGGCAGCGGGCAGCCGAACCCTAAACCTTCGCTCAGTATCTCCGACAGCCCGGGGTGCCGGGGCGCCCGAGAGATCACGGTCTCGTGAGGATTGACCCCGACGACCCCGACGTTACGTTTCGCCGGGCCTTGAGCGGGTCTCCCGCGCAGCCCGCTTCACACCCGTCGGAGCGTCAGACACGGGGCAGGGACTCCACGGCGAGGCCGCCCTCGATCGCCAGGATCCGGTGCAGGCGGGTGGCCACCAGCAGGCGCTGCATCTGCGGCGGCACGTCACGCAGGACGAGCCGCCGGCCACAGCGTCCGGCACGCCGGTGGGCTCCCATGATCACGCCCAGTCCGGTGGCGTCCCAGGAGTCCAGCGCTGACAGATCCAGCACGAGATCACCGGCTCCGTCGTCGACGGCCGAGTGCAGGACCGTTCGGGCGTCCGCCGCGCTGCGAACGTCGAGGCGGCCCTCGACGACCAGCTCGGCGTGGTCGCCCCTGATGTGCATATGCGCTCCCCGTGCGTGCGTCTGGTGCTCCGCGAATGTGGGTCCAAGTGTGGTGCCGGTAATGCAACCTCTGACGGGGTCGACCCGTCAGTGGTTGCAGTCTGTAAGCGAACCGATACCGAATTCACCCTCGGGTGTGACCCTCCAAGGGTTTCAACGCGTTTCGGCGCTTGACGTCACGTCAGTGCTTGTAGAAGCCCTGCCCGCTCTTGCGCCCGATGTCACCGGCATCAACCATCCGGCGCATCAGCTCCGGCGCGGCGAACTTCTCGTCCTGGGACTCGGTGTAGATGTTGCTCGTGGCGTGCAGCAGGATGTCGACGCCCGTCAGGTCCGCCGTGGCGAGCGGGCCCATCGCGTGGCCGAAGCCGAGCTTGCACGCGATGTCGATGTCCTCGGCGCTGGCGACGCCCGACTCGTACAGCTTCGCCGCCTCCACGACGAGCGCGGAGATGAGACGGGTGGTCACGAAGCCGGCCACGTCCCGATTCACGACGATGCACGTCTTGCCGACCGACTCGGCGAACTCCCGCGCCGTGGCGAGCGTTTCGTCGCTCGTCTTGTAGCCGCGGACCAGCTCGCACAGCTGCATCATCGGCACCGGCGAGAAGAAGTGCGTGCCGACGACGCGCTCCGGACGCTCCGTCACGGCCGCGATCTTGGTGATCGGGATGGCGGAGGTGTTGGAGGCGAGGACGGCGTCCTCGCGGGCGATCTTGTCGAGCGTCCGGAAGATCTCGTGCTTGACGTCCAGCTTCTCGAAGACGGCCTCCACGACGATGTCGGCGTCGGCGACGGCGTCCAGGTCGGTCGTCGTGGTGATGCGCGCGAGGGCGGCGTCGGCGTCGTGCGCCTCCATCCGCCCCTTGCTGACGAACTTGTCGTACGACGCCTTGATGCCGTCCGTGCCGCGCTTGAGCGCCTCGTCGGTGACGTCGCGCAGAACGACGTCCCAGCCCGCCTGTGCGGAGACCTGGGCGATGCCGGAACCCATGAGTCCGGCCCCGATGACGGCGAGCTTCCCTGCCACTGCGACTCCCCTGATACGCGCTGTCCGACTGCCTCTCGGCCGGACATTAGCGCCAGTGAGCCGTGCTGTGACGGGTTAGTAACGCGCGTCACGTCTCACATGACGGACATCACATCGACGGCGGCGGGACAGCGGAACGCAGGCCGGGCATAGGGGACGACGGTGACCTGCCGCCCCCTGGATCCGGCCCGATCCCCGCTGCCGCGGACGGCGCGGCGTCGGGCGCCCGGCAGGTCGGCGAACGCCCCGGACCATGGGGGGCCGGACCCGCGGACGTACGGTGGAGGACGAGCAGCGCGCCCGCGGCATGTGCGGGCGATCGGCTGCGCATCACCAGACGGAGGAGAAGTCCGGCATGGCCGTGATCCACCGCACCACCCTCACCCCGACCAAGCTGGAACTGCTGGGCGCCTGGCTGCCGTCACGGCCCTGGTACCACGGGGGCGCCGGGGAGCCGCAGTTGGCGAAGGCCGGCGGGTTCAGGCTGGACGACCCGGAGGGCGCGGTCGGCATCGAGTTCATGGTCGTCACCGACACGGCGGGAGCCGAACCGACGGCGTACCTGGTGCCGTTGACCTACCGGGGCGCTCCGCTCGACGGGGCCGAGGAGAACCTGATCG
This sequence comes from Streptomyces sp. NPDC005925, assembly GCF_040638805.1. Classification (NCBI taxonomy): domain Bacteria; kingdom Bacillati; phylum Actinomycetota; class Actinomycetes; order Kitasatosporales; family Streptomycetaceae; genus Streptomyces; species Streptomyces sp. NPDC005925. Next base: position 62,137 of record NZ_JBEXVL010000015.1, read on the forward strand.
GCACCGCCGAGCACGGCGTACTGGGCAGGCGCTGGGTCTACGACGGCTGTCACGACCCGGTGCTGGTCGCGGAGTTGGCCGCGCTGCTCGCGGGCAAGGCGGAGCCGCAGGCGCAGAGTCTCACCGACACGCCGGACCGGGAGGTCACGCGCGCGTACGCCGGTGAGGGCCCGGTACCGACGGAGTTCGGCGCCGTGACCGACACGGAGGAGCACACCGAGCTGTCCGCGACGGGCGGCACGACCCTGCGTGTCCTGCGCACGCCGCGACCGGCCCCCGCCGAGCCGGGTGCGGTCGGACATGTCGCGGGCGGGTGGGAGGGGCCCGGCGGGACGCGCGCCCACGGCGTGTTCTTCGTCCTGCACGCCACGCCCGGGGCATGAGCCCTGTCCGGACCGCGGGCTGACAGGCCGGCAGAACCTGTCGTCCCGCGGTTCGTCAGCCGCGCGCCGCGTACCCGAGCACCCTGTCGCTCAGCAGGTCCTCGATGTCGTCGACGAGGACGAGCGCCTCGCGTGAGACCTCGGCCGGCGCGCGGCCCTTCATCATCTCCCGGCCGATCGCGACGAAGACCGTGCTGTGGATCCAGCAGATCTGGCCGGCGACGAGGCCCGGCAGCGGGTCTCCGGCGGTGGCCGCCGTCTCCTCGCGCAGCGTCGCCTCCAGGTTGTCCTGGATTTCCTGCTGGAGGCTCCACAGCCGGGAACGCAGTTGCGGCGACTCGTGGATGACGCGCATGAAGCGGTCGTAGCCCTCGATCAGGCCCACCCTCGGGGACACCGCCTCGATCTCACGGCGCAGTTCGCGCAGCACCGCGTCGGCGGCCGACTCGCCGTCGTCCCGGCCCCGTACCCAGCGGGAGAGCTGGTCGACGACGCCCTGGGAGCGGTCGAAGAAGAGGTCCTCCTTGGCCGGGAAGTAGTTGTAGACCGTGTTCACGGAGACGTCGGCGGCCTCCGCCACCTCCGCCATCGTCACGGTCACGAAACCGTGCTCCAGGAACAGCCCCGTGGCGATGTCCGAGATCCGCTGCCTGGTTTCGCGCTTCTTCCGCTCCCTGAGCCCTTCTGCCATGCCCTCATCGTAGGCAGGCCCGGCAATAACTGGGCCTCATGCAATCTTGGACGCATTGCAAACTTTCAGCGACTCTGCTTTTCTGGGCCCATGACCATCATCAGTACGGCCGGTCTGGCCCGTACCTTCCAGTCGAAAAGCGGCCCGGTGGAGGCCGTACGAGGCATCGACCTGACCGTCCACGAGGGCGAGATCCTCGGCTTCCTCGGGCCCAATGGCGCGGGCAAGACCACCACCCTGCGCATGCTCACGACGCTGCTCCCACCGACCGGCGGCGCGGCCACCGTCGCCGGCTGCGACCTGGCCGCCGACCCGGCCGGGGTACGGCGGGCCTGCGGCTACGTGGCGCAGTCCGGCGGCGTCGACCCGCAGATCTCCGTACGGGAGGAGCTCGTCACGCAGGGGCGGCTGTACCGCCTGAGCAAGGTGCGGGCGGCCGGACGGGCGGAGGAGCTGGCCCGCGATCTCGGGCTGACAGAGCTGCTCGACCGCAACTGCGGCGCGCTGTCGGGAGGTCAGCGGCGCCGGCTGGACATCGCGATGGCGCTCACGCACCGGCCCCGGGTGCTGTTCCTGGACGAGCCGACGACCGGCCTCGACCCGGGCAGCCGCGCCGACCTGTGGGACCTGGTCCGGCGGCTGCGCGACGACCACGGCACGACCGTCTTCCTCACCACCCACTACCTGGACGAGGCCGACGCGCTCGCCGACCGGCTGGTCGTCGTGGACCAGGGCGTGGTCGTCGCCGAGGGCACCCCGGCCGCGCTGAAGCTGGAGTACGGCGGCTCTCTGGACGCCTCGCTCCAGGACACGTTCCTGGCCATCACCGGACGCAGCGCACCCCGGCCCGACGCGACCCCCATGGCCGTATGAGAACGCAAGGCACCCCAGGACCCCCAGGACCCCCAGGACTCTCTCTGATGCTGCTCCACGACACCGCGCTCATCTACGGGCGCTACCTGCGGCAATCGCTCCGCTCCCGCTTCGCGCTGCTCTTCGGCGTGCTGATGCCGCTGCTCTACCTGCTGTTCTTCGGTCCGCTGCTCACCGATCTGCCGCTCGGCGGGAGGGGCGACTCCTGGCAGGTGCTGGTGCCCGGCCTGCTGCTCCAGCTCGCTCTGTTCGGTGCGTCGTTCGCCGGGTTCATGATCATCCTGGAGAAGGGGCAGGGCATCGTGGACCGGATGCGGGTCACGCCGGTCAGCCGTCTGGCTCTGCTCCTGGGCCGGGTGCTGCGCGAGGCCACCGTCTTCGTCTTCCAAGCCGTGCTGCTGGTGCTGGCAGCGCTGGCGATGGGGCTGCGGGCGCCGCTGCCCGGCATCCTGATCGGCTTCGGCTTCGTCGCGCTGCTGACGGTGGCGCTGGCCGCGCTGTCGTACGCGCTGGCGATGAAGGTCAGTACGCCGCAGCAGTTCGGCCCGACGATCAACGCGCTCACCATGCCGTGCATGCTGCTGTCCGGGCTGATGCTGCCGATGACGCTGGGCCCGGCCTGGCTGGACGTGCTGTCGCACCTCATGCCGTTCCGCTATCTGGTGGACGCGGTGCGGGACGCGTACGTGGGCCAGTACGCGACGCCACACATGCTGTACGGCTCCCTGGTGGCCGCCGGATTCGCGACGCTCGCCGTGACAGTGGGCACACGCGTGTTCCGAACGGCCGGAGCGTAACTACGCTGGCGGCATGGTCAATCTGACGCGCATCTACACCAGGACCGGCGACCAGGGAACCACCGCCCTCGGCGACATGAGCCGGGTCGCCAAGACCGACCTGCGGATCTCCGCGTACGCCGACGCCAACGAGGCGAACGCGGTGATCGGCAGTGCCATCGCGCTGGGCGGTCTGGACGACGAGGTCGTCACGGTCCTCGTCCGCGTCCAGAACGACCTCTTCGACGTGGGCGCGGACCTGTCGACGCCGGTCGTGGAGAACCCGGAGTACCCGCCACTGCGGGTCGAGCAGTTCTACGTCGACCGTCTCGAAGCGGACTGCGACCACTTCAACGAGCGGCTGGAGAAGCTGCGGTCCTTCATCCTGCCGGGCGGCACGGCGGGCGCCGCCCTGCTGCACCAGGCCTGCACGGTCGTACGGCGGGCCGAGCGCTCCACCTGGGCCGCCCTGGAGGTGCACGGCGAGACCATGAACCCGCTCACCGCCACCTACCTCAACCGCCTCTCCGACCTCCTGTTCATCCTGGCGCGGACGGCGAACAAGGAGGTCGGGGACGTGTTGTGGGTGCCGGGCGGCGAGCGCTAGCGCGAACCGGCGGGCTCCTTGCCCGGCTCTCGCTTGGGGAACAGGGTGTAGCTCGCGGCGACGACCAGGTTGATGCCGATCACCCACAGCAGCCTCGTCTGCCAGGTCCGCAGCGACCCGGTGTCGCCGTCGTCGCCGACGTACCAGGCCGCCGCCTGGAGCAGCGCGAGGGCGACGCCGGACGCGACGATCCAGCGGGCCGCCGTCCGCCACTCGTGCGCGGCGCGCGCCATGCCGTACTTCGGCGGCGTCACGGGTGGCGGACCGCCGGCGAAGCGGTGCGCGACCCGGGCGTCCGCCCACGTGACCGTGGAGTGACCGAGTCCGACGGTGAAGCCGATGTAGACGGCGGCCAGACCGTGCTTCCAGTCCGGCTCGCCGCCGTTCTTCAGGTCGGTCGCCGTCACCACGAGCAGCACGACCTCCAGCAGCGGCTCGCACAGCAGCAGCGCCAGGCCGGTGCGCGGCATGCGCAGCCCGTAGCGGAAGGCGAGACCGGCGGCCAGCAGGACCCAGAAGGCCACTTCGCAGGCGACGACCAGGGCGACCATCACGACGTACTCCCTTCGTTCACCCTTCCAGGCTCCCGTCGGGACCGGCGTACGGCGTCGTCGCCGGTGACGAACCCCGGCTGCATCCTTCGATGTAGTCGCGGACCGTCCTCGAGCATCAGGCGCACGGCGTCCGGCGCGTGTTGGATGGTGCCATGGCCGTACGACTCCCCCGCCCGCACCGCTTCGACGTGTGGGCCGCGCTGGCCGGACTGCTCGGCGGGCTCGTCCTGTGGGGCATCGGGCTGGCGATGCGCCCGGCCGGCGAGCCGAGCGTGCTGTGGGAGGGCCGCTGGCCCGTTCTGCTGCCCCTCGCGGTCACGACCGGCTGCGAGCTGCTGCGCCGGGCCGCCCCGCGCACGGCCCTGCTGACCGGCACCGTCGCCGTCACCGCGGACGTCCTGACGCAGGGCAACCTGGCCACGGTCGTGATGTACACCGACCTCATGTACGCCGCCGTCCTGTACGGCACCCCCGCCTCGGCCCGCCGCATCCCGCGCGTCACCGGCCTGCTCACCGTCGTCGCGACCGTCGTGCCGTACGCGATGTGGCGGGAGCCGGAGGCGCTGCTGATCGGTGTGGCCGTCGGCGTCGTCGCGTTCGCGCCTGCCTCGACCGGTCTGATCGTCCGCAACCACCGGGAGGCCGCCGAGACCGCGCGGCTGCGGGCCGAGCAGACGGCCCTGCTGGCCGAGACGGACCGCGTGCAGGCGGTGCTCGCGGAACGCGCCCGGATGGCCCGCGAGTTGCACGACATGGTCGCCAACCATCTTTCCGCCATCGCCATCCACTCCACGGCCGCACTGTCCCTGGACGACCCCGGCACCTCACGGGACGCGCTCACGGTGATCCGCGAGAACAGCGTCGCCGGACTGGGCGAGATGCGCCGCCTGATCGGCATCCTGCGCGACGGTTCCGCCGACCGTGAGCCCGCCGCCACCCCCACGCTGGACGGGCTCGGCGCGCTGGTGGCGGGGGCCCGCGCCAACGGGCTGGACGCGCGTCTGGACACGGGGGGCGAGGGGACGGGTGAGGCGGTGCCCACGCCGGTCGAGCTGGCCGCGTACCGGATCGTGCAGGAGTCGCTGACCAACGCGCTCAAGCACGCCGCGCCCGGACCCGTGCACGTACGGCTGCGCCGGGCCGACGGCACCCTCGTCGTCCGGGTCACGAGCCCCTACGGCGACCGGGAGGGCCCGCGCGCCCCCGGCTCCGGAGCGGGACTGGTGGGCATGCGGGAGCGGGCGGCGCTGCTCGGCGGCACGTTCACGGCGGGGCCGGGCGGGTCGGCGCCCGACGGCGCGGGCACCGCGGGCACGGGTCGCGGCGGCGCGGTGTGGACCGTACGCGCCACGCTCCCCCTCACCGATCCGACCGATCCCGCCGGACCCGGCGGTGCCGGCAGACTGACCGAAGGAGATGTCGCATGATCCGCGTCCTCGTCGCCGAGGACCAGTCCGCCGTACGCGCCGGCCTCGTCCTGATCCTGCGCAGCGCCCCCGACATCGAGGTGACCGGCGAGGCCGCGGACGGGGAGCAGGCGGTGGCGCTGGCCCGCGAACTGCGCCCGGACGTCGTGCTGATGGACGTACAGATGCCGCGTCTGGACGGGGTGTCGGCGACGCGGCAGGTCGTCGCGGAGCGACTGGCGGACGTGCTGGTGCTGACCACCTTCGACCTGGACGAGTACGTCTTCGGCGCGCTGCGGGCGGGCGCGGCCGGTTTCCTGCTCAAGAACACCGAGGCGCGCGACCTCATCGAGGCGGTGCGGACGGTCGCCCGCGGGGAGGGCATGGTCGCCCCGGCGGTCACCCGGCGTCTGATCGCCGAGTTCGCGGCGACGCCGGTACGGGAGCCGCGGACCGATCCGGCCGTGCTGGAGGGCCTCACCCGGCGCGAGCGCGAGGTGCTGTCCTGCCTCGGTGAGGGACTGTCCAACGCGGACGTCGCGAGCCGCCTGGACATGGCCGAGGCGACGGTGAAGACGCACGTCAGCCGCCTGCTGGGCAAGCTGGGCCTGCGCAGCCGGGTGCAGGCGGCGGTACTGGCGCGGGAGCTGGGGGTCTGAGGCGGGGCTGCCGGGCTCCAGCGGAACGACGTCGAGGGCCGAGCGGAACACCGGTCGGGGATCTAGCAGGACAAGAAGGACACTGGTCCAGACCTCTTGACCTCTGGTCCAGACCTTTCTATTCTCGCGGCACTGCGGGCCTGATGGCAGTCACGCCCCCGACAACAACATAAGGAGGCGCATCGTGCGCTTCAGACAGAGAGCGGTCGCGGGACTCGCGACCCTGCTGCTCCCGCTAGCCGGACTGGTCTCTCTCGCAAGCCCCGCCGAGGCGGCCACCTCCGCCACCGCCACCTACGCCAAGACCCAGGACTGGGGCACCGGCTTCGAGGGCAAGTGGACGGTGAAGAACACCGGTACCACCAGCCTCAGCTCCTGGACCGTCGAGTGGGACTTCCCCTCCGGAACCTCCGTCACCTCCGCCTGGGACGCCGACGTCACCTCCTCCGGCACCCACTGGACCGGCAAGAACAAGTCCTGGAACGGCACCCTCGCGCCCGGCGCCTCCATCTCCTTCGGCTTCAACGGAGCCGGCACCGGCTCCCCCTCCAACTGCAAGCTCAACGGCGGCAGCTGTGACGGCGGCTCGGTCCCCGGCGACTCCGCCCCCTCCGCCCCCGGCACTCCGACCGCGTCCGGCATCACCGACACCTCGGTGAAGCTCAGCTGGTCCGCGGCCACCGACGACAAGGGCATCAAGAACTACGACGTCCTGCGCGACGGCGCCAAGGTCGCCACGGTGACGGGCACGTCGTACACGGACAGCGGCCTGACCGCCGGCACCGACTACTCCTACAGCGTCCGGGCCCGCGACACCGCCGACCAGACCGGTCCGGCCGGCGGATCCGTCCGGGTCCACACCACCGGCGGCGGCGGCGAGGAGCCGCCTCCCACCGGTGACAAGGTCAAGCTCGGCTACTTCACCGAGTGGGGCGTCTACGGCCGCAACTACCACGTCAAGAACCTCGTGACGTCCGGCTCGGCCGCCAAGATCACCCACATCAACTACGCGTTCGGCAACGTCAAGAACGGTCAGTGCACCGTCGACGACACCTTCGCCGCGTACGAGAAGGCCTACACCGCCGACCAGTCCGTCAGCGGCGCCGCCGACACCTGGGACCAGCCCCTGCGCGGCAACTTCAACCAGCTCCGCGAGCTCAAGGCGAAGTACCCGCACATCAAGGTGCTGTACTCCTTCGGCGGCTGGACCTACTCCGGCGGCTTCGGCCAGGCCGCGGCCAACGCCACCGCCTTCGCCAAGTCCTGCAAGGCCGTCGTGGAGGACCCGCGCTGGGCCGACGTCTTCGACGGCATCGACATCGACTGGGAGTACCCGAACGCCTGCGGCCTGACCTGCGACACCTCCGGTCCCGCGGCCTTCAGGACCCTCACCCAGGCGCTGCGTGCCGAATTCGGCCAGGACTACCTGATCAGCGCCGCCATCACCGCCGACGGCACCGACGGCGGCAAGATCGACGCGGCCGACTACGGCGGCGCCGCCCAGTACCTCAACTGGTACAACGTCATGACCTACGACTACTTCGGCGCCTGGGACAAGACCGGCCCCACCGCCCCGCACTCGCCCCTGACCTCGTACAGCGGCATCCCCAAGGAGGGCTTCACCTCCGCCGCGGCCATCGCCAAGCTCAAGGCCAAGGGCGTCCCGTCCGCCAAGCTCCTCCTCGGCATCGGCTTCTACGGCCGCGGCTGGACGGGCGTCACCCAAGCGGCCCCCGGCGGCACCGCCACCGGCCCGGCCACCGGCACCTACGAGGCGGGCATCGAGGACTACAAGGTCCTCAAGAACTCCTGCCCCGCCACCGGAACCGTCGCCGGCACGGCCTACGCCCACTGCGGCACCAACTGGTGGTCCTACGACACCCCCGCCACCATCAACAGCAAGATGGCCTGGGCCAAGAACCAGGGCCTCGGCGGCGCCTTCTTCTGGGAGTTCAGCGGCGACACCGGCAACGGCGAACTGGTGAGCGCGATCGACGGCGGCCTCGGGTGACCCACTGAGCCCCGGCCACCGCAGCACCACGGCCGCCCGCCACGCGAAGGACCGCGCGGCGGGCGGCCCCGTCATGTCGCCGGCCCGCAGGAGGGAGGCGTTCGCCGGCCCGGCCCCCTACGCCACGTTCACCCGCTGCCCGGGCGGCGCCGCCTCGAGCCAGGCCAGAAACCCGGTCAGCGCGTCCTCGCTCATCGCCAGTTCGAGCCGCGTCCCGCGGTGCAGACAGGCCAGCACCACATGGTCCGCCAGGAGTGCCAGTTCCTCCTCGCTCTCCGGAACACGGCGGCCGGCCACCTCGATCGCGGAACGCTCCAGGATGCGGCGCGGACGCGGCGCGTAGGAGAAGACGCGGAACCACTCCAGCCGGTCACCGTTGTACCGCGCCACCCCGTACGCCCAGCCCTTGCTGCTGGTGTCGCCGTCCTCGGGCGCGCCCCAGCGCAGGCTGCAGTCGAACGTCCCCCCGGACCGCTGGATGAGCCTGCGGCGCAGGCCGAGGAGGAAGAGCGGCAGCAGTACAAGGACGACGATGATTCCGCACACAGTCAGAGCGAGGACCATCGGCACCGACCTCCCCGTCTCCTAGATAACGGAACGTAAAAATCACCCAGATCTGCCTCAGCCGCGGCCGGCTCCGGATTGCTCCGGTGCCGACCGCGGCTGAGTGACATCATCGCGTCGCGGCTGTCCCAGGACCCCGAAGGGCCTGGGCAGGACCTCCAGGGTTCAGCGCGCGGCCGCCGCCCGCAGACGGACGTCCGCACGGCGCTCCGCGAAGGCGTCGGCCTCCGACTTGGCGCGCTCGAACGCCCGCTCCGCACGCTGGACGTCGATCTCGTCCGACAACTCGGCGATCTCGGCCAGCAGCGACAGCTTGTCGTCCGCGAAGGAGATGAAACCGCCGTGCACCGCGGCTACGACCGTTCCACCGTCACTCGTACGAATGGTCACCGGGCCCGACTCCAGCACACCGAGCAGCGGCTGGTGACCGGGCATGACGCCGATGTCGCCGGACGTGGTGCGCGCGACGACCAGGGTGGCCTCGCCGGACCAGACCTGGCGGTCTGCGGCGACCAGCTCGACGTGCAGCTCAGCAGCCAAGGGTGGCTCCTCGGGTCACCACCCGGCGGGACTGCCGGGTGTTGGTTACAAGTCTAGTGGGCGTGAGTGAGGGGGCGGGACGCACCCGCCCCCTCACCAAGAGCGCGATGCTCAGGAGACGCCCAGCTCCTTCGCGTTCTTCCTCAGGTCCTCGATACCGCCGCACATGAAGAACGCCTGCTCGGGGAAGTGGTCGTACTCACCGTCGCAGATCGCGTTGAACGCGGCGATCGACTCGTCCAGCGGCACGTCCGAACCGTCCACGCCGGTGAACTGCTTGGCGACGTGGGTGTTCTGGGACAGGAAGCGCTCGACGCGGCGGGCACGCTGGACGACCAGCTTGTCCTCCTCGCTGAGCTCGTCGATGCCGAGGATCGCGATGATGTCCTGGAGGTCCTTGTACTTCTGCAGGATCCCCTTGACACGCATGGCGCACTCGTAGTGGTCCTGCGCGATGTAGCGCGGGTCCAGAATGCGGGACGTGGAGTCCAGCGGGTCCACGGCCGGGTAGATGCCCTTCTCGGAGATCGGACGGGACAGAACCGTCGTCGCGTCGAGGTGGGCGAACGTGGTGGCCGGGGCCGGGTCGGTCAGGTCGTCCGCGGGAACGTAGATCGCCTGCATCGAGGTGATCGAGTGACCGCGGGTCGAGGTGATGCGCTCCTGGAGGAGACCCATCTCGTCGGCCAGGTTCGGCTGGTAGCCCACCGCGGAGGGCATGCGGCCGAGCAGGGTCGACACCTCGGAACCCGCCTGCGTGAAGCGGAAGATGTTGTCGATGAAGAACAGCACGTCCTGCTTCTGGACGTCACGGAAGTACTCGGCCATGGTCAGGCCGGCCAGCGCGACGCGCAGACGCGTGCCCGGGGGCTCGTCCATCTGACCAAAGACCAGCGCGGTCTTGTCGATGACGCCGGACTCGCTCATCTCGTCGATGAGGTCGTTGCCCTCACGGGTGCGCTCACCGACACCGGCGAACACGGAGACACCGTCGTGGTTGTTGGCGACGCGGTAGATCATCTCCTGGATGAGCACCGTCTTGCCGACGCCGGCACCACCGAACAGACCGATCTTTCCACCCTTGACGTACGGGGTGAGAAGGTCGATGACCTTGACGCCGGTCTCGAACATCTCGGTCTTCGACTCGAGCTCGTCGAAGTTCGGCGCCTTGCGGTGGATGGTCCAGCGCTCGCCGTCGTACTTCTCGTCGACGTTCAGCACCTCGCCGAGGGTGTTGAACACCTTGCCCTTGGTGAACTCGCCGACCGGGACGGTGATGCCCGTGCCGGTGTCGGTGACCGTGGCCTGGCGGACCAGGCCGTCGGTGGGCTGCATCGAGATGGTGCGGACCAGGCCGTCACCCAGGTGCTGGGCGACCTCCAGGGTCAGCGTCTTCTTCTCGCCCGCCTTCGCCGGGTCGGCGACCTCGACGTGCAGGGCGTTGTAGATCTCCGGCATCGCGTCGACGGGGAACTCCACGTCGACGACCGGGCCGATGACCCGCGCGACGCGGCCCGTCGCCGTGGCCGTCTCAACAGTGGTGGTCATTAGTTGTCACTCCCCGCGGTCGCGTCGGCCAGGGCACTCGCGCCACCGACGATCTCGCTGATTTCCTGGGTGATTTCGGCCTGGCGGGCCGCGTTGGCAAGCCGGGAGAGCCTCTCGATGAGGTCCCCGGCGTTGTCTGTGGCCGACTTCATCGCGCGCCGCGTGGCGGCGTGCTTCGAAGCGGCCGACTGGAGCAGCGCGTTGTAGATCCGGCTCTCCACGTAGCGCGGCAGCAGGGCGTCGAGGACGTCCTCCGCCGAGGGCTCGAAGTCGTACAGCGGGAGGATCTCGCCCTTGGGCGCGGCCTCCTGCGCGACCTCGTCGAGGCTGAGCGGCAGCAGACGGTCGTCCTGCGCCGTCTGCGTCATCATCGACACGAACTCGGTGTAGACGATGTGGAGTTCGTCCACACCGCCGTCGGCCGTGTCCGTCTCGATGGCCTCGATGAGCGGAGCCGCGACCTTCTTGGCGTCCGCGTACGTCGGCTCGTCGGTGAAGCCGCTCCACGACTCCGAGACCTTGCGCTCCCGGAAGTTGTAGTGGGCGACACCGCGCCGGCCGACGATGTACGTGTCGACCTGCTTGCCCTCGCGCTCGAGGCGCTCGGTCAGCCGCTCCGCGGCCTTGATGGCGTTGGAGTTGAAGGCACCGGCGAGACCGCGGTCGCTCGTCAGGAGCAGCACCGCGGACCGGGTGACCGTCTCGGCCTGGGTGGTCAGCGGGTGCTTCGTGTTCGACCCGGTACCGACCGCCGTGACTGCGCGGGTGAGCTCGGTCGCGTACGGCGTGGAGGCCGCCACCTTGCGCTGCGCCTTGACGACGCGCGAGGCGGCGATCATCTCCATCGCCTTGGTGATCTTCTTGGTCGCGGTGACGGATCGGATGCGACGCTTGTAGACCCGGAGCTGGGCTCCCATGAGTCAGGTCCCTTCCTTACGTCACTTGGCGGCGGACGGAGCGTCCTCGCCGAGCAGCTTGCCGTCGGAGGTCTCGAACTGCTTCTTGAACTCCGCGATGGCGTCCGCGACGGCGGTCAGCGTGTCGTCCGACATCTTGCCGCCCTCCTTGATGGAGGTCATGAGGCCCTGCTCCTTGCGGTGCAGGAACTCCAGGAGCTCCTTCTCGAAGCGACGGATGTCGTTGACCGGAACGTCGTCCATCTTGCCGGTGGTGCCGGCCCATACGGAGACGACCTGGTCCTCGGTCGGCATCGGCTGGTACTGAGCCTGCTTGAGCAGCTCGACCATGCGCTGACCGCGCTCCAGCTGCGCCTTCGACGCCGCGTCCAGGTCGGAACCGAAGGCGGCGAACGCCTCCAGCTCACGGAACTGGGCGAGGTCCACGCGCAGGCGGCCGGAGACCTGCTTCATCGCCTTGTGCTGGGCGGAGCCACCGACGCGGGAGACCGAGATACCGACGTTCAGGGCCGGACGCTGACCGGCGTTGAACAGGTCGGACTCCAGGAAGCACTGGCCGTCGGTGATGGAGATGACGTTGGTCGGGATGAACGCCGAGACGTCGTTGGCCTTGGTCTCGACGATCGGCAGACCGGTCATCGAGCCGGCGCCCTCCGCGTCGGAGAGCTTCGCGCAGCGCTCCAGCAGGCGGGAGTGCAGGTAGAAGACGTCACCCGGGTAGGCCTCGCGGCCCGGCGGGCGGCGCAGCAGCAGCGACACGGCGCGGTAGGCGTCGGCCTGCTTCGACAGGTCGTCGAAGATGATCAGGACGTGCTTGCCCTCGTACATCCACTGCTGGCCGATGGCCGAACCGGTGTAGGGCGCGAGGTACTTGAAGCCCGCCGGGTCGGACGCCGGGGCGGCGACGATCGTCGTGTACTCCAGCGCGCCGGCGTCCTCGAGGGCGCCACGCACGGAGGCGATGGTCGAGCCCTTCTGGCCGATGGCGACGTAGACGCAGCGGACCTGCTTCTTCGGGTCGCCCGAGCGCCAGTTGTCGCGCTGGTTGATGATCGTGTCGACGGCCAGGGCGGTCTTGCCGGTCTGGCGGTCGCCGATGATCAGCTGACGCTGGCCGCGGCCGATGGGGGTCATGGCGTCGACGGCCTTGTAGCCCGTCTCCATCGGCTCGTGCACCGACTTGCGCTGCATGACCGTGGGGGCCTGCAGTTCGAGGGCGCGGCGGCCGGACGTCTCGATCTCGCCGAGGCCGTCGATCGGGTTGCCGAGCGGGTCGACGACGCGGCCGAGGTAGCCCTCGCCGACCGCGACGGAGAGCACCTCACCGGTACGGGTGACCGGCTGCCCCTCCTCGATGCCGCTGAACTCACCGAGGACGACGCAGCCGATCTCGCGCTCCTCGAGGTTGAGGGCGAGACCGAGGGTGCCGTCCTCGAACTTCAGCAGTTCGTTGGCCATGGCCGAGGGAAGACCCTCGACCTTCGCGATGCCGTCGCCGGCAAGGGTGACCGTACCGACCTCCTCGCGCGAGGCCGCGTCCGGCTTGTACGCCTGGACGAAGTTCTCCAGCGCGTCCCGGATCTCCTCCGGCCGGATCGTGAGCTCCGCCATCTGGGTTCCCTGCTCTCCTTGTTGGGCCCGAAGTTTCACTTGGGGGGTATTCCACGAGTCGGGACTCCCCCCAATGAGAGGTGAATCCTCTGCACGGCCCAACCAGGGCCGTAAGTACGTACTGCGTGTTCTGTTGCTGGGGTGCCTCGGTACGCCTAGCCCGCCATGCGGCGGCCGGCGTCCTCGATCCGGTCCGCGAGGGAGCCGTTGATGACCTCGTCGCCGACCTGCACCCGGATCCCGCCGAGGACCGCCGGGTCCACGTCGAGGTTGAGGTGCATCTGGCGGCCGTAGAGCTTCGCCAGGACACCGCCCAGGCGCTGCTTCTGCGTGTCGCTCAGCGGGACGGCCGAGGTGACGACGGCCACCATGCGGCTGCGCCGGTCCGCGGCGAGCTTGGACAGGGACTCGAGTCCCGCTTCCAGGCTACGTCCCCGCGGCGCGGTCACCAGACGCGTCACCAGACGCTCGGTCGTCGCGTCGGCCCGCCCGCCGAGCAGGCTGCGCAGCAGCTCGCTCTTGGCCGGGATGGTGGCCTTGCGGTCGGTCAGCGCGGCGCGCAGCTCCGTGTTGGAGGAGACGATCCGGCCGAACCGGAACAGCTCGTCCTCGACGTTGTCGAGCGCGCCGGTCTTCTGCGCGGCGGTGAGGTCGGCGGTGTCGGCCAGCTCCTCCAGCGCGTCCACCAGGTCGCGCGAACGCGACCAGCGGGAGCGCACCATGCCGGACACCAGGTCGGCGGTCGGGCCGCCGACCTGGCCGCCGATGAGGCGCTGCACCAGCTCGGCCTTGGCCTCGCCGGCCTGCGCCGGGTCGGTCAGGACCCGACGCAGCGACACCTCGCGGTCGAGCAGCGCGGTGACGGCGGCCAGCTCGCCGGCGAGCTGCGCCGCATCCACGGACGTGGAGTCCGTCAGCGCGTCGAGACGCTCCCGTGCGGCTGCCAGGGCCTCGCGGCTCGCTCCGTGAGCTGTCATCGGGCGGCCTCGGCCTTCTCCTCGAGCTCGTCGAGGAAGCGGTCGATGACGCGGCTCTGCCGGGCGTGGTCCTCGAGGGACTCGCCGACCAGCTTGCCGGCCAGCGTGGTGGCGAGCAGGCCGACGTCCTGGCGGAGCGAGGACGCGGCGGCCTTGCGGTCGGCCGCGATCTGGGCGTGACCGGCGGTGACGATCTCCTCGCGCTGCCGCTGGCCTTCCGCACGCATCTCGGCGATGAGCGCGGCGCCCTGCTCCTGCGCCTCCTGGCGCAGACGGGCGGCCTCGTGCCGGGCCTCGGCGAGCTGAGCCTTGTACTGCTCGAGCACGCTCTGGGCCTCGGTCTTCATCGCCTCGGCCTCTTCGATACCGCCTTCGATCGCCGCTCGGCGCTCCTCCAGAACCTTGTTGATGTTCGGAAGCAGCTTCTTCCAGAAGAAGAAGAACACGATGGCGAAGGCGATGGTGCCGACGAGCAGCTCGGGGCCGGGCGGCAGGAGCGGGTTCTGCTTCTCCGCGTGCTCGGCCGCCAGCTGTACCAGGTTGGCGATCACATCAGTGCCTTTCGTCGATACGTGTCGGTCAGTAAGGAGTCTTACTGACCGAACACGAACGGCATAACGATGCCGATGAGGGCGAGCGCCTCACAGAAGGCGAAGCCGAGGATCTGGTTGGCGCGGATCAGGCCGGCCGCCTCGGGCTGACGGGCGAGGGCCTGGGTGCCGTTACCGAAGATGATGCCGATGCCGATGCCGGGGCCGATGGCCGCGAGGCCGTAGCCGATGGAACCGATGGAACCGGAGACAGCGGCAAGGGTCTCAGTGGCAGCCATGCTGAATCTTCCTTCTCTGTTGCGAACCGGTGGGGGTTGGCCACCGGACGGCTGGTGGGTTGTGAGGGGGTGGCTCAGTGGTGCTCGGCGAGAGCGCCCTGAACGTAGGAGCAGGCCAGCAGGACGAAGACGTACGCCTGGACGGCCTGGACGAAGAGCTCGAAGAGGATCATGACGACCGTCATGACGAACGAGACACCCGCGGCCGGGATCATGTAGCTGTTCAGCAGGTACCAGCTGGCGACGGTGAACATCACGAGCAGCAGGTGGCCGGCGAACATGTTCGCGAAGAGCCGGACCGCGTGGGTGAAGGGGCGGACCAGGACGTTCGAGAAGAACTCGATCACCACGACCAGCGGCAGCACCGGGCCGAGCGACTTGTCGTAGCCCGTGAGGTTTTTGAACCCGCCGACGAAACCGTGCTTCTTGAAGGTGAGCCCGAGCCACACCACGTAGACGACCGCGGCGAGCACCGCCGGGAAGGCGATGATCGAGGCCACCGGGAACTGGGCCAGCGGGATCACGGACCAGATGTTCATGATCCAGATGAAGAAGAACAGCGAGACCATCAGGGGGACGTACTTCTCGCCCTCCTTCTTGCCGAGGGTCTCGTAGACGATGCCGCGGCGGACGAAGTCGTAGCCGGCCTCACCGATCATCTGGAGCTTGCCCGGCACCACCTTGGCCTTGCCGAAGGCCGCCCAGAAGAAGCTGACGACGAGGAGGGTGGTGATGAGCGCGAGCAGCATCACCTTGTTGAACTCGAACCCGCCGGCAGTGGCGATCGGCTGGAAGAGGAACGAGTGCAGGCCCGGAGCCGGAAAACCACACCCGTTGTCGGACATGATCCGACAGCTCCAGTCAAAGGCGAGCTGGGTCTGGTCAGCACTCACCGCGGGCTCCTTCGGCGTGACGCATAGGTACGGCAACCTCGTTGTGTCGGCGCGGCACGCAGCCGCGGGTCGGCACCGGACAGGTGTTACGGATGTGAGGGCGGCTGAGGGGCTTCGAGCCTCGCGATTGAGCAGGCGTCAGCTCAAATGCCCGCGCCCGCGATGCCGCAGTTGGCACCGGACGATAGCAGGAGTTCTGGATGCTCTTTATCGCGCCCCTACTCGTCACGACGACGACCCCGTCTTCTCGGACCTGTCGCTCTTCACGGGCTCCGGATCGACATAGAAGATCTTGGCCTTCATGTGCGCCCGGGCCTGCGCGGCCATCCATACGACGGTCGCGACGACGAGCGAAAGCGCGAATGCCTTCGCGTTGAAGAGTGACGTGTCCTTGAACAGGGCGACGAAGATCAGAAGCAGCAGGAGCTGGGCGACGTAAAGCATCAGCCCCATGGCCTGGAACAGCTGCGGAAGCGTTTTGGCCGCCCACTGCAGGACGTACAGGCCGATTCCCATGAACAGGACGGCCAGCACGGTCCCGAGCGCCGCACCGAGCGCACCCTTGCCGCCGGCCACCGCACCGCTGACGGCAACGGCAACCGCACCGGCAGCGGCCGTGGGTACGGCGCACTGCAGAAGGTTCCGGACGTCGCTGGAGGGCATGGCGGCAACTCCGCTTTCACAGGGGGCAGGGTGTCGTCATGGACGAGCGTAGCCCCGGGAACGAGTGTGAATTCCTCACGCGAATGGACCGTCGCACTGCGGTCTTTCCACTCTGTCCGGGGTTCTCGTGAACGGTATCACAAACTATTTGATGAGGTCTTTACCTACTGGGTGTGCTCGCTGTCACACATGAGAGTGAACCTGCACGTCTGCGCGCGACAGCGGGGACCTTGTCTGTTATTGGGCGACTTTGCACACCCATCGCAGTCTCACGAGTTGGCAATGCTCTCGTCAGATTCTTACCTTGGGCGTCCCAACGACCGGCATTCTCACCTCGGGTGGGAGCGGGCCCCGATGGCCGTCGCGCCGTTGACCGTGAGGCCGGCGCCGACCTTCGGGCGCTCCTCCTGGTCGGCCGCCTCCGGCCCCCGCTCCGAGTCCGGGTGCGTGTGCTGCGGCGCGGGCTCCGGCTGCTCGGCGACCGCGTGACGGCGGTAGCGCGGCGGCACGAAGCGGTAGGCCCAGCGCGGGGCGCGCGGTGTGAAGCGGGGCAGGAGCAGCAGCACCAGACCGACCGTGCTGAGGAAGACCACACCGAGCACGATCCACATGGACGCCGAGTTGACGGAGTAGGCCAGCGTGCCGCAGGAGATCAGGGCCGACCAGAAGTACATGATCAGCACCGCGCGGCTGTGGGAGTGGCCGATCTCCAGCAGGCGGTGGTGCAGGTGGCCGCGGTCCGCGGCGAAGGGCGACTGGCCGCGCCAGGTACGGCGCACGATCGCCAGGATCAGGTCCGCGGCGGGCACGGCGATGATCGTCAGCGGCAGCAGCAGCGGGATGTAGACGGGCACCGTCTGGTGGACGGTGTTGCGCTCGGAACCGGAGAAGAGGTTCATCACATCGGGGTCGACCTGCCCGGTGATGGAGATCGCGCCGGCCGCCAGCACCAGGCCGATCAGCATCGAGCCCGAGTCGCCCATGAAGATCCGCGCCGGGTGCATGTTGTGCGGCAGGAAGCCCAGGCACATGCCCATCAGGATCGCCGCGAACAGCGTGGCGGGCGCCGCCGCCTCGATGCCGTACGAGTACCAGATGCGGTACGCGTACATGAAGAACGCCGCCGTCGCGATGCACACCATGCCCGCCGCGAGGCCGTCGAGGCCGTCCACGAAGTTGACCGCGTTGATCGTGATGACGACCAGCGCCACCGTCAGCAGCGTGCTCTGCCACTGCGTGAGCGCGACCGTGCCGACGCCGGGCACCGGCAGCCACAGGATCGTCAGACCCTGGACGACCATCACACCCGCCGCGATCATCTGCGCGCCCAGCTTGATCAGGGCGTCGATCTCGAACTTGTCGTCCAGGACACCGATCAGCCAGATCAGGGCGGCACCCGACAGCAGCGCGCGGGGCTCGTTGGAGTTCTCGAAGACCTCGCTCAGGTTGGTCAGGTGGTCCGCGACCAGCAGGCCCGCGCACAGTCCGAAGAACATGGCGATCCCGCCGAGCCGCGGGGTCGGCTCCCGGTGCACGTCCCGTGCCCGGATCTCCGGCATCGCCCCCGCAACGATCGCGAACTTCCGTACCGGCCCTGTCAGCAGATACGTCACCGCGGCCGTGACGCAGAGCGTCAGGAGATATTCACGCACGGGCTTCCCCACAGGTCTCGCTGGCCATTCCAGCCCCACACCCTAGCGAGGTGCGCATATGGGTAGGGACTTCCGGGTAGCGACGATGGTTGCACGTATGGCTGTGCACGCCGCTCCGCCTACCCCGGCATCACCCGATTCAGGCCGGATACGGCGGGAAATCAGCCGTCAGCGCCCGTACCCGCGCACGCGCCCGCGCGGGCTCCACGTCACCCCGCAGCACCCCGGCGAGCAGCTCCGCGACCTGCGCCATCTCGGGCTCCCGCATGCCCTGCGTGGTGACCGCGGCCGTGCCGAGCCGCAGGCCGCGGGTGTCGCCGTGCGGCAGCGCACAGCAGTCCAGCACGAGCCCCGCCGCCGCGAGCCGGCCGCGCGCGGTGCGTCCCTCGACGCCGAGCGGGCCCGTGTCGGCGGTCAGCAAGTGGGTGTCCGTACCGCCGGTCGTGACGGCGAGCCCCTCGGAGGCGAGGCCTGCCGCCAGCATCCGCGCGTTGGCGACGACCTGGTGCGCGTACCGGACGAAGTCCTCCGTCGCCGCCTCGCCGAACGCGACCGCCTTCGCGGCGATGGTGTGCATCTGCGCACCGCCCTGTGTGAAGGGGAACACGGCCCGGTCGACGCGCTCGGCCAGGTGCGCGCCGCACAGCAGCATCCCGCCGCGCGGCCCGCGCAGCACCTTGTGCGTGGTCGCGCAGACGATGTCGGCGTACGGCACCGGACTGGGTGCCGCCCTCCCCGCCACCAGCCCGATGGGGTGCGCCGCGTCCGCGATCAGATACGCGCCCACCTCGTCGGCGACGGCCCGGAAGAACGCGTAGTCGGTGTGGCGCGGGTAGGCGATCGAGCCGCACACGATCGCCTTCGGGCGGTGCGCCCGCGCGAGCGCGCGGACCTGGTC
The DNA here is from genome assembly GCF_040638805.1 of Streptomyces sp. NPDC005925. NCBI lineage: Bacteria > Bacillati > Actinomycetota > Actinomycetes > Kitasatosporales > Streptomycetaceae > Streptomyces > Streptomyces sp. NPDC005925. The sequence continues at coordinate 81,189 of NZ_JBEXVL010000015.1, forward strand.
GTGGTCGAGCAGCCCGGTCTCCGCGTCCACGCCGTAGCCGACGAAGTCGAACCAGCGGCCGGAGAAGTTCGCGGGCGAGCCGTGTGTGAGGTGGCCGCCGTGCGGCAGGCCCAGGGCGAGCACGGTGTCGCCGGGGCGCAGCAGCGCGGCGTACGCGGCCAGCACCGCCGAGGAACCCGAGTGGCACTGCACGTTGGCGTGCTCGGCGCCGAACAGGGCCCTGGCCCGCTCTACGGCGAGGCGCTCGGCGACGTCGACGATCTCGCAGCCGCCGTGGTGCCTGGCCCCCGGGTAGCCCTCCGCGTACTTGTTGGCGAGCGGCGAGCCGAGCGCGGCCAGCACGGCGGGCGAGGTGAAGTTCTCGGCGGCGCTCAGCTGGAGCGTCGTCATCTGCCGCTCGCGCTCGCCCTGCAGCACGTCGGCGAGCTCGGGGTCCTGGCGGCGCAGGGCGTCGGCCTCGGTGGCAGGGGTGACCGTCATGGCGGGCTCCGGGCGTGGACGGCGGCGTATGTCCAATGTAGGCCCGGGACGTCACGAATGCCCGCGTTGCTACGCGCTCGTGGTCACGCCCGTGAGCGCCGTCACCACCGGGTCCAGGGCTTGGTGTATCTCGTCGCCGATGGACCGGAAGAAGGTCAGCGGGGCGCCGTACGGGTCGTAGACCTCGTCGGCCTCCGCCGTCGGGGCCAGCAGCCAGCCGCGCAGTGCGGCCGCCGCGCGGACCAGGGCGCGCGCCCGCATGACCACGCCCTCCTCCAGCGGGGGGAGCGTCGCCGGGTCTATGGCCCGCACCAGGCGTGTGAACTCCTTCAGGGTGAAGGTGCGCAGGCCGGCCGAGTGGCCCATGGAGATGACCTGGGCGCGGTGGTCGCGGGTCGCGGTCAGCACCAGGTCGGCGCGGATCACGTGGTCGTCGAGGAGTTCCCGACCGGTGAAGCCGGAGGCGTCCGCGCCGAAGTCGGCCAGCACGGTCTCCGCGTTGGCCTCCATGGGGGCGCCCTCATGGCCCCAGGTGCCCGCGCTCTCCACGATCAGCCCGCCGCCCAGGATGCCGAGCCGCTCCTGCACGAAATGGCGGGTCAGCCGCTCGCTGATGGGCGAGCGGCACACGTTGCCGGTGCTGACGTGGAGGATGCGGAAGCTGTCGCGGGGAAACCCGAAGGTCGTCGTCTCCTCCGCGTTGAAAGCCCCGTTGCCTATGCCACGCCCCGGGTCAGGGGGCGTCAATTGGCCACCTCGAGGTCGGGTACCACCTTGCGCAGCTCATCTGCCGGGATGGCACCCTCGCGCAGCAGCAGCGGTACCTCGCGGGTGACGTCGACGATGGACGACGGGACGTTGCCGGGGGTGGGGCCGCCGTCCAGGTAGACGGAGACGGAGTCGCCGAGCATCTCCTGGGCGGCGTCGCAGTCCTCGGGGGCGGGGTGGCCGGTGAGGTTCGCCGAGGAGACGGCCATCGGGCCGAACTCGGTCAGCAGCTCGATGGCGACCGGGTGCAGCGGCATGCGGACGGCGACCGTGCCCCGGGTGTCGCCGAGGTCCCACTGCAGGGACGGCTGGTGGCGGGCGACCAGGGTGAGCGCGCCCGGCCAGAAGGCGTCGACGAGTTCCCAGGCCTGCTCGGAGAAGTCCGTGACGAGGCCGTGCAGCGTGTTCGGTGAACCGATGAGGACGGGGGTGGGCATGTTCCGGCCGCGGCCCTTGGCCTCCAGCAGGTCGGCGACGGCCTCCGAGGAGAACGCGTCGGCGCCGAGGCCGTACACCGTGTCCGTGGGCAGCACCACGAGCTCGCCACGACGGACGGCGGACGCTGCCTCGCGCAGACCGGTCACACGGTCGGTCGCGTCATTGGTGTCGTATCGCCGTGCCATGTCTAGCGGGCCTCCTCGTACACGTGCTGCGGGGGTGAAGTCCGGCGGGTGCTCACGGCAACGCCTTGCGGGCGGTCGCGAACCGCGGGCGGTTGTTGAGGTCGGGGTGGTCGGCGGCGTCGGTCCAGCCCCGGTCCTCGGCGAAGATCCACGGCACCTGGCCGCCCTGGGTGTCGGCGTGCTCGACGACGACGACTCCGCCGGGGCGCAGCAACCGGTGGGCGGTGCGCTCGATGCCGCGGATCAGGTCGAGGCCGTCCTCGCCGGAGAACAGGGCCATCTCCGGGTCGTGGTCCCGTGCTTCGGGTGCCACATACTCCCACTCGGTGAGCGGAATGTAAGGGGGGTTGGAGATGACGAGGTCGACCTGGCCGTCGAGGTCGGGGAACGCGGTCAGGGCGTCGCCCTGGCGCAGTTCGACCCGGGAGCCCTCGACGTTCTTGCGGGTCCACCCGATCGCGTCCTCGGACAGCTCGACGGCGTACACCCGGGAGCGCGGCACCTCCTGGGCGAGGGCGAGCGCGATGGCGCCGGAGCCGGTGCACAGGTCGACGATGCACGGCTCGACGACGTCCATGGCGCGTACGGCGTCTATGGCCCAGCCGGCCACCGACTCGGTCTCCGGACGCGGCACGAAAACCCCGGGCCCGACCTGGAGTTCCAGGTAGCGGAAGTAGACGCGGCCGGTGATGTGCTGGAGGGGCTCGCGGGCCTCGCGGCGGGCGACGACCTCCCAGTAGCGCGCGTCGAAGTCGGTGTCCTTGACGGTGTGCAGCTCGCCGCGCTTGACGCCGTGCACGAACGCGGCGAGTTCCTCCGCGTCGGTGCGCGGCGAGGGCACGCCGGCGTCGGCGAGCCGCTGGGTGGCCTGGGCCACCTCGGCGAGCAGCACGCCGCGGGGGTTCGGGGGTCGCCCCCCAAGATGTTGCTGCACGCGAGTCCTCCGGAGTGCTCGTACCTGAGTTGCGCGGGTTACGCGGCGGCCAGCTTGGCGGCCGAGTCCGCGTCGACGCAGGCCTGGATCACCGCGTCGAGTTCGCCGTCCAGGACCTGGTCGAGGTTGTACGACTTGAAGCCGACGCGGTGGTCCGAGATGCGGTTCTCCGGGAAGTTGTACGTGCGGATCTTCTCGGAGCGGTCGACGGTGCGGACCTGGCTGCGGCGGGCGTCGGCGGCTTCCTTCTCCGCCTCCTCCTGCGCCGCGGCGAGCAGCCTGGAGCGCAGGATACGCATCGCCTGCTCCTTGTTCTGCAGCTGGCTCTTCTCGTTCTGGCAGGAGGCGACGACTCCGGTCGGAATGTGCGTGATGCGCACGGCGGAGTCGGTGGTGTTGACGGACTGGCCGCCGGGTCCGGAGGACCGGTACACGTCGATGCGGAGGTCGTTGGGGTTGATCTCGACGTCGATCTCCTCGGCCTCGGGCGTGACGAGCACACCCGCGGCGGAGGTGTGGATGCGGCCCTGCGACTCGGTGGCCGGCACGCGCTGCACACGGTGCACGCCGCCCTCGTACTTCAGGCGTGCCCACACGCCCTGCCCGGGCTCGGTGGCGCCCTGGCCGCCCTTGGTCTTCACGGCCACCTGGACGTCCTTGTAGCCGCCCAGCTCGGACTCGGTGGCGTCGATGATCTCGGTCTTCCAGCCGACGCGCTCGGCGTAGCGCAGGTACATCCGCAGCAGGTCGCCGGCGAACAGGGCGGACTCGTCGCCGCCCGCGCCCGCCTTGATCTCGAGGATGACGTCCTTGTCGTCGCTGGGGTCGCGCGGGACGAGCAGCAGGCGCAGCTTCTCGGTGAGCTCTTCGCGCTGCCGCTCCATGTCCTTGACCTCGGCGGCGAAGTCCGGGTCGTCGACGGCCAACTCGCGCGCGGTCTCCATGTCGTCGCCGGTCTGCTTCCAGGAGCGGTACGTGGCGACGATCGGGGTGAGCTCGGCGTAGCGCTTGTTCAGCTTGCGCGCGTTGGCCTGGTCGGAGTGGACCGACGGGTCGGCGAGCGTCTTCTCCAGGTCGGCGTGCTCGGCGACGAGTTCCTCGACGGCCTCGAACATCTTGGGCTCCTGATACAGCGGTGAGAGGGAAGGGCGGGCGACCAAAAACGCCGGTCCCGGCGCGCCTCGCGGGGCGCGGCCGTGGACCGGCGGTTCGGTGCTCGCTACTTCTTGGAGCCGGCGGCCTTGCCGAAGCGGGCCTCGAAGCGGGCCACACGGCCACCGGTGTCGAGGATCTTCTGCTTGCCCGTGTAGAACGGGTGGCACTCGGAGCAGACCTCGGCCCGGACGGTGCCGGACTGGATCGTGCTGCGGGTGGTGAACGACGCGCCACAGGTGCAGCTGACCTGCGTCTCGACGTACTCGGGGTGGATGTCGCGCTTCAAGGTGTCTCCTAGGTTTCGGGAGGGCGCCGGGTCGCCGCCGCGGGGTGCGGGAGCGTGAACCGGGGCCGACGTACCAGTCTGCCAGGGACTGGCGTCTTCCCCCAAAACGGGGGGTTGCCGTCACCTATTCCCTACGGGCTCCGCGTGGCTCGTGGGGCGCTCACCGATGGGGCGCTCACCACGCCTCCGGCCTCGCCGGTGGCCGTGCCCGCCGTGACCGTCCGCGGGATCGGGCGGTCCTTCTTCAGAGCGTGCCAGAGCTGCCGGGCCTTCTTCTTCTGGACGAGGACGCGGTTGGGGTCGGCCGGGTCGTAGCGGACCGGCAGGGTGACCATGCGCAGGTGCTCCGGGGTGATGTCCCGCAAGCCGTTCGCGAAGGACGTCAGGGAGTTCACGGAGGCCAGGCCGGAGTCGGTCGTGACGGCCCTGGTGGCGGTGTCGGCGAGGTCGTACAGCTTCTTGGGGCTGGTGAACACGCCGATGTCCTTGACCTGGGTGGCCAGCGCCTTGACGAAGGCCTGCTGGAGCTGGATGCGGCCGAGGTCGGAGCCGTCGCCGACGCCGTGCCGGGTGCGGACCAGGCCGAGGGCCTGCTCGCCGCTCAGCCGGTGGGTGCCCGCTTTCAGCCGCAGATGGCTGTCGGGGTCGTCGATGCTCTTCGTGGTGGTGATGCCTACGCCGCCGAGTTCGTCGACCAGCTTCTCGAAGCCCGCGAAGTCGACCTCGAGGTAGTGGTCCATGCGCAGGTCGGAGAGGGTCTCGACGGTCTTCACGGCGCAGGCGGCGCCTCCGGTGGAGTACGCGGAGTTGAACATGACGTCCTTGGCGGCGCCGTGCGTGTCGCCGTCGGCGCCGCTGCACCGGGGGCGGTCGATGAGGGTGTCGCGCGGAATGGAGACCACGCTCGCCTTCTTGTGGCCCCGGTGGACGTGGACGACCATCGCGGTGTCCGAGCGGGCGGTGCCGTCGTCGGTGCCGCCGCCGAGCTGCTCGTTGTCGCCGGAGCGGGTGTCGGAGCCGAGGACGAGGATGTTCTGGGAGCCGTCGTCGGCCTTGTCGGGCCGGTCGGCGCCGAGGAGCTGGTCGATGTCGATGCTGCTGATGTTGCCGTTGAGCTTGAAGTACAGGTATCCGGCACCGGTGCCGCCCAGGGCGACGATGCCGGCCGCGACCCAGGCCGTGATCCTCAGTCCCTTGTGCCGCTTCCCGCGGGGCGTGCGGCGGCGCCCGTTGGCGCGGTGGCGCGACCCGCCCCTGGCGAGGGTCTCTCCCGCGGCGTCGGGGTGCCCCGGCGTACTGAAGCGGTTCGGCGTGCCCGGATGGCCCGGCGTGCTCTCGGCAGACATGTGCTCCTCGGTTCTCGTCCGGTCGGTTACCCCCTGCGTTCAGTTCCAGACTCAGAGTGGGCATTGTTGCTCACCATCGTCGCCTTTTGTCCGTTCTGATGGGGTGCCGGCGGACAGACTCGCACAACGCTCTGTGCCGGCCGACGTGGCCGGTGGGGCACGGAGCGTGAGAGTGCCGGCCCCGGAGAGCCGGTCTCACCTGCGGATTCAGCACCGGAGGCCGTACCGGTGGAAGCCGGCGCGGACGGGCACCCCCGTGGCGAAGGTCTCTCTGGCGGCCCGGACGGTGCCCTTGCGGAGGTGGAGCGTGCCGCCGGTCGTGCGGCCCGGGGAGTCCGCCCCGGCGTGGCCGAAGACGTCGCCGGGGGCGATGACGCGGCTGTAGGTCCTGCGGTCGCCGGCCGATCCGGTGGGTCGCCCAGGAGCCACCGGCCTGCGCGTAGTGCGTCCAGTACATGTCGCCGTGGTGGTCACGGTGGACGGGGACCAGGTCTTCTCGGCCGTCCCGGTCGGGGTCTGCTTCCGGGGTCTCACCTGCGGTGCGTCACCGGCGACGGCACCGCGACGCGCCGCTCCGACCGGCCGGCGAGGTCGCGCTGGTGGCGGGCTGGACCGTGGGTCCCGGCAGCGCGGGGGCGGCCCCGGCGAACGGAGCAAGCACCCGTGCGGGGACAGGCAGGAGGGCCGCCCTGACGAACAGGACGGCCCTCCTGTGCGCCCGAAGGGGCGCGGGGCTGTGCGGGACAGACGGCTTCGCCGCGCGGGCGAGACAACTCACGGTCGACTCGCGGGCCGAGAGACGGCCCACGTTGCTCCGGAACGGAACGTCAGTCGCCGTTGCCCGGCGTCGGCGTCGTCTTCTGGATCTGCAGCAGGAACTCGGCGTTCGACTTGGTCTGCTTCATCTTGTCGAGAAGCAGCTCGATCGCCTGCTGGGAGTCGAGCGCGTGCAGCACCCGGCGCAGCTTCCAGACGATGGCCAGCTCGTCGCTGCCGAGCAGGATCTCCTCCTTGCGGGTGCCGGACGCGTCGACGTCCACCGCGGGGAAGATGCGCTTGTCGGCGAGCTTCCGGTCGAGCTTGAGCTCCATGTTGCCGGTACCCTTGAACTCCTCGAAGATCACCTCGTCCATGCGGGACCCGGTGTCCACCAGCGCGGTGGCGAGGATGGTCAGCGAACCGCCGTCCTCGATGTTGCGGGCCGCACCGAAGAACCGCTTCGGCGGGTAGAGGGCCGTGGAGTCGACACCACCGGACAGGATGCGGCCGGAGGCAGGCGCCGCGAGGTTGTACGCACGGCCCAGACGCGTGATCGAGTCGAGCAGGACGACGACGTCGTGACCCAGCTCCACCAGGCGCTTGGCGCGCTCGATGGCGAGCTCGGCGACCGTGGTGTGGTCCTCGGCCGGGCGGTCGAAGGTCGAGGAGATGACCTCGCCCTTCACCGACCGCTGCATGTCGGTGACCTCTTCCGGACGCTCGTCGACGAGGACGACCATCAGGTGGCACTCGGGGTTGTTGTGCGTGATCGCGTTGGCGACCGCCTGCATGATCATGGTCTTGCCGGTCTTCGGCGGGGCCACGATCAGACCGCGCTGGCCCTTACCGATCGGCGACACGAGGTCGATGATGCGGGTGGTGAGCACACCCGGGTCCGTCTCCAGGCGGAGGCGGTCCTGCGGGTACAGCGGGGTGAGCTTGTTGAACTCCGGGCGGCCACGGCCGTGTTCGGGCGCCATGCCGTTGACGGAGTCGAGGCGGACCAGCGCGTTGAACTTCTCGCGGCGCTCGCCCTCCTTCGGCTGGCGCACGGCACCGGTGATGTGGTCGCCCTTGCGCAGGCCGTTCTTGCGGACCTGGGCGAGGGATACGTACACGTCGTTCGGGCCGGGCAGGTAGCCGGAGGTCCGGATGAACGCGTAGTTGTCGAGGATGTCCAGAATGCCCGCGACGGGGATCAGGACGTCGTCGTCGGCGATCTGCGGCTCGGGCGCGATCTCGTCGCGGCCGCGACGGCCACGGCGGTCGCGGTACCGGCCGCGACGGCCACGGCGGCCGCCCTCGAAGTCGTCGTCGTCCTGCTGCTGCTGCCGTCCGCCGCCACCGCCCTGCTGACGCTGGCTCTGGCCGCTCTGGCCCTGCTGCTGGTTCTGCTGGTCGTCGCCCTTGCCGCGGCGGTCCCCGCGGTCACGGTCCCTGTCACGGTCCCGATCGCGGTCACGGCCGCGCTCGCGGCGGTCCCGGCGGCGGCCCTCGCCACCGTCACCGTCGCCCTTGCTGTCGGCGCGGTGGTCGCCCTTGCCCTCGCCCTGCTGGGCCGGGGTCTCGGCCTTCGGCTCGTTCTTCGCCTCGGCGGCGACCGTCTCGGTGCCGCCGGGAGCACCGGCGTCGGCCGTGGCACGGCGCCGGCGGCGCTCGGCCGGGGCGGGCTCGTCCCCGCCGCGCTCGGCCTCACCACGGGCGGGGCCTCCGGCGGGCTGGCCGGGGATCTCGATCTGCCGCTCGGACTGCTCGGCGGCCTCGGCCGGCTTCTTCGCCTTCTTCTCGGCGGCGGCCTCGTCACCCGTGCGCGTCCGCGAGGTGGTCCGGCGCTTCGGCTTGGTCTCCGCCGCGTCGTCGGCCTTGGCGGCCGGGGCGGCTCCACCTCCCGCCTGCGCCTCCTTGATGACCTCGATCAGCTGGCTCTTGCGCATCCGCGCGGTGCCCCTGATGCCGAGGCCGGATGCGACCTGCTGCAGCTCGGCCAGCACCATGCCCTCGAGGCCGGTACCGCGGCGCCGCCGGGAGCCGGCACCGGTGGCAGGCGCGGAGGCGTCCGTGGCGGGCGCGGCAGCGGTCTCCTCGACACGTGCGCCCATCAGATCGGTGGTGTCGCTCACGAAGGGTCCTTCCCTGGAGCGGACGTCGGCCTGTCTGGCTCGGCGACCGGTTGTGCTGTCCGGCTACGGTCCTCTTCTGCGTGACCGTGCCGGGGCGGTGGTCCGCCAAAGCGGCGGAAGAGGTTTCTGGTGATGGCGCTTCCTCGAGGCGTGGCACCGAGTGTCACGTGGCGTGGTCGCACCTGCTCCGGAGCATGCCCGGCGGGTCGCTCAGTGCTCACGCACCGCGTACTGTCCGCATACGAGGTGTCGAACACAGGGTGACTTGGGGGGCTCCCGGAAGAATGTCTGTCCCGAACGGGGACACGAGGCACCTCGCCATGGTGGGGTCGGGTGCAGACTTGAGATTAACACTACCGGATCCAACAAACATTCCCCCTCTCGAAATCCGGCAAGCGGGTGTCATGGCGCAAGCGGCAGCACGCTCGCCCCCTGCGCATCGAGGCCCAGCCGGTTCGCCGCCCAGTCCTCGCCGGCCAGCGCCTCGACCTTGTCGGCGGTGTCGGCTCCGGCGAGTGCCATGACCGTGGGTCCGGCGCCGGAGATGACCGCCGGGATGCCGACCGACCGCAGCCGCTCGACCAGTGCCGCGCTCTCGGGCATGGCGGGGGCCCGGTACTCCTGGTGGAGACGGTCCTCGGTGGCGGGCAGCAGCAGGTCGGGGCGACGCGTCAGCGCTTCCACCAGCAGCGCTGCGCGGCCCGCGTTGACGGCGGCGTCGACATGCGGGACGGAGCGCGGCAGCAGCCCGCGGGCGGTCTCGGTCAGGACCGGCTTACCGGGGACGAAGACCACCGGAACGATGGAGTCGGCGGGTTCCATCCTGATCGCGCGCGCCGCGCCCGACTCCATCCAGGACAGGGTGAAACCGCCGAGCAGACAGGCCGCCACGTTGTCCGGGTGCCCCTCGATCTCGGTCGCGAGTTCGACCAGCGCCGCGTCGTCGAGGCGGGCCTCGCCGCCTATGGTCACGGCGCGGGCGGCGACGATTCCGGCGCAGATGGCGGCCGAGGAGGAACCGAGGCCGCGGCCGTGCGGAATGCGGTTGGCGCAGACGATCTCCAGGCCGCGCGGCTGGCCGCCGAGGACGTCGAAGGCGGTGCGCAGGGAGCGTACGAGCAGGTGGCTCTCGTCGCGCGGGAGGGTCTCGCCACCCTCTCCCGCGATGTCGATGTGCAGCCCGGAGTCGGCCACCCGGACCACCACGTCGTCGTAGAGCCCCAGCGCGAGGCCGAGGGCGTCGAAGCCCGGGCCGAGGTTGGCGCTGGTGGCGGGGACGCGCACCCGGACGGCGGCGGCGCGGAACGCTGGACCGGCCATCGCTCGTTGACTCTCCTTGAGCTGCGTGACTGTCGAATGACGTTCGATTGTCGATGGACATCCGATGACGTACGAGAACCCGGGGGTCATGCTGCCGGCCGGGCGACCGGCCGCTGTCGGCCGCGGAGACAGCGCGGCACCGCGGCATGCGCGGCGGGCGGGTTCGGTACAGCCTATCGAAGGTGGGTTCTGCGGCGACATAGGGCGCACAGGAGGCGCACGATGCGTGTCGCAAGCCCCCTGTGCACCCCCGCAGGGAAGCATTCCCCAGGTAAGCGCCGTCCTACGCGTCCTTCGCCACCCGCGCCGCCGGGTGCGTCGTAGGCGTACGCGTGTGTCGTCCGTGGCTGTCTCGGACGCGCGCCGGCTGTCAGGTCAGGCCGAGGCGTTCGGCCGCCGTGGCCGCGTCGACGGGCACGGTGACCGGCTGCGGGGCGCCGGCGACGGCCCAGTCCGGGTCCTTCAGACCGTTGCCCGTCACGGTGCACACGATCTTCTGGCCCGGGTCGACCCCGCCCTGTTCGGCGGCCTTCAGCAGACCGGCGACGGACGCGGCGGACGCGGGCTCCACGAAGACGCCCTCCTGCGCGGCCAACAGGCGGTAGGCGCGCAGGATTTCCCGGTCCGTGACCTCGTCGATGACGCCGCCGGACTCGTCGCGCGCGGCCAGGGCGTAGTGCCAGGAGGCCGGGTTGCCGATCCGGATGGCGGTGGCGACGGTCGTCGGGTCCTTGACGACCTCGCCGCGCACGATGGGTGCCGACCCGGAGGCCTGGAAGCCCCACATGCGCGGGGTGCGCGCGGCGATGCCGTCGGCGGCGTACTCCCGGTAGCCCTTCCAGTACGCGGTGATGTTGCCCGCGTTGCCCACCGGCAGGACGTGGATGTCGGGCGCGTCGCCGAGCATGTCGACAATCTCGAACGCGGCCGTCTTCTGGCCTTCGATACGCACCGGATTGACCGAGTTCACCAGCGCCACGGGGTAGTTGTCGCTGAGGGCGCGCGCCAGGGTCAGACAGTCGTCGAAGTTGCCGTCGACCTGGAGGATCTTCGCGCCGTGCACCAGAGCCTGGCCCATCTTGCCGAGCGCGATCTTGCCCTGCGGCACGAGGACCGCGCAGACCATCCCGGCGCGCACGGCGTACGCGGCGGCGGAGGCCGACGTGTTGCCGGTGGAGGCGCAGATGACGGCCTTGGCGCCCTCCTCCTTCGCCCGGGAGATGGCCATGGTCATGCCGCGGTCCTTGAAGGACCCGGTCGGGTTGGCGCCCTCCACCTTGAGGTGGACCTCGCAGCCCGTGCGCTCGGAGAGCACCTGCGCGGGCACGAGGGGCGTGCCGCCCTCGCGGAGCGTCACGACCGGCGTGGTGTCGGAGACCGGCAGCCTGTCCCGGTACTCCTCGATGATTCCGCGCCACTGGTGGGTCATTGCTGGTTACTCTCCTTCAACCCGCATGATGCTGGCGACACCGCGCACGGTGTCGAGCTTGCGCAGCGCCTCGACGGTGCCGCCGAGGGCCGCGTCGGACGCACGGTGGGTGACCACGACGAGGGAGGCTCCTCCCCCGCTCCCGGCTTCCTCGCCCGAGCGCGCGGCACCTCCGTCCTTGCCCTGCTGCCGAACCGTGTCGATGGACACGCCGTGCTCGGCGAAGACGGTGGCGACCTGGGCGAGCACACCCGGCTTGTCGGCCACGTCCAGACTGATGTGGTAGCGCGTGACCACGTCACCCATGGGCGACACGGGCAGCGCGGCGTACGCGGACTCGCCGGGGCCGGTCGCGCCGCTGAGGCGGTTGCGGCAGACGGCGACGAGGTCGCCGAGGACGGCGGAAGCGGTGGGCGCGCCGCCGGCGCCGGGGCCGTAGAACATCAGCCGGCCCGCGGCGTCGGACTCCACGAACACGGCGTTGTAGGCGCCGCGGACGTTGGCCAGCGGGTGGCTCAGCGGGATCATCGCGGGGTGCACGCGCGCGGTGACCGACGCACCGTCCGCGGCCCGTTCGCAGAGGGCGAGCAGCTTGATGGTGCAGCCCATCTCCCGGGCGGAGACGAAGTCGGCGGCGGTGACCTCGGCCATGCCCTCGCGGTAGACGTCGTCGAGGCGCACGCGCGTGTGGAAGGCGATGCCGGCGAGGATCGCGGCCTTGGCGGCGGCGTCGAAGCCCTCGACGTCGGCGGTCGGGTCGGCCTCCGCGTACCCGAGGGCGGTGGCCTCGTCCAGGGCCTCCTGGTAGCCGGCGCCGGTGGAGTCCATCTTGTCGAGTATGAAGTTGGTCGTCCCGTTGACGATGCCCATGACCCGGTTGATCTTGTCGCCGGCGAGGGACTCCCGCAGCGGCCGGATCAGCGGGATCGCGCCGGCGACGGCGGCCTCGTAGTAGAGGTCCCCGCCGTGCTCGTCGGCGACGGCGTGCAGCGCGGCGCCGTCCTGGGCGAGGAGGGCCTTGTTGGCGGAGACGACGGACGCGCCGCACTCGAAGGCCGTGGTGATGAGCGTGCGGGCGGGCTCGATGCCGCCGATGACCTCGACGACCACGTCGATGTCGCCGCGTTTGACGAGGGCGGTGGCGTCGGTGGTGACGAGGGCCGGGTCGATGCCCTCACGCACCCGGTCCGGCCTGCGCACGGCGACGCCCGCGAGTTCGACGGGGGCCCCGATCCTGGCGGCGAGGTCGTCGGCGTGCGTCGTCATGATGCGCGCCACCTCTGAGCCGACCACTCCACAGCCCAGCAGCGCCACCTTCAGCGGACGCGTACGCATCATCCGACCTCGATTCCTCACATACCGAATACGCAAATACGGTTGACCCAGTCTCACTCACCGGACGGGACTTCCTGCGCCCCGTCCGGATCGTGAGATGTCGATTTCAAGTTGGCGCCCGGGCAGACCGGAGATCTTCCTCGACCGGGCGGAACACGCCGCGCTCCTGGCACACCACGCCGCGTCCGCCTACGTCCGGAGCCCTCAGCCGACGTCGAGGCGCAGCAGGTCGTCCTCCGTCTCACGGCGCATGATGACCCGGGCCTCGCCGTCGCGGACGACGACGACCGGCGGGCGGAGCACGTGGTTGTAGTTGCTGGCCATCGACCGGCAGTACGCCCCGGTCGCCGCCACCGCGAGCAGGTCACCGGGTGCCAGGTCGGCGGGCAGGAACGCGTCCCGCACCACGATGTCACCGCTCTCGCAGTGCTTGCCGACGACCCTGGTCAGCATCGGCCCGGCGTCGGAACGACGCGAGGCGAGTACGACGGTGTACTCGGCGTCGTACAGAGCGGTCCGGATGTTGTCCGACATGCCGCCGTCGACGGAGACGTACGTCCGCAGCCCGTCGAGGGGCTTGACGGTGCCGACCTCGTACAGCGTGAACGCGGTGGGTCCGGCGATGGCGCGTCCCGGCTCGACGGAGATGCGGGGGGTGCGCAGCCGGGCGGCCTCGCACTCGCGGACGACGATCTCGCCGAGCGCCTTCGCGATCTCGTGCGGTTCACGGGGGTCGTCGCCGCTGGTGTAGGCGATGCCGAGGCCGCCGCCGAGATCGATCTCGGGCAGTTCGACACCGTGCTCGTCGCGGATGTCCTTGAGCAGTCCGACGACGCGGTGGGCGGCGACCTCGAACCCGGACATGTCGAAGATCTGCGACCCGATGTGCGAGTGGATTCCGATGAGCTCGAGCGCGTCGAGCTGCAGCGTCCGCCGTACGGCTTCCGCGGCCTGCCCGCCCGCCAGCGGAATCCCGAACTTCTGGTCCTCGTGCGCGGTGGCGATGAACTCGTGGGTGTGCGCCTCGACGCCGACGGTCACGCGGATCTGCACGCGCTGCCGCTTGCCGAGTTCCTGGGCGATGTGGGCGACGCGCACGATCTCCTGGAAGGAGTCGAGCACGATCCGCCCGACACCGGCCTCGACGGCCCGCCGGATCTCACCGGTGTCCTTGTTGTTGCCGTGGAAGGCGATCCGCTCGGGGGCCATCCCGGCGGACAGAGCGGTGGCCAGCTCCCCCCCGGAACAGACGTCGAGATTGAGTCCCTCCTCGTCCAGCCACCGCACGACGGCACGGGACAGGAATGCCTTGCCGGCGTAGAAGACGTCGGCGTCGGGCCCGAAGGCGGCACGCCAGGCGCGGGCCCGGGCCCGGAAGTCGGCCTCGTCGAGGACGTACGCGGGGGTGCCGAACTCCTCGGCGACGCTCTTCACGTCCATCCCGCCGACGGTGAGGACCCCGTCCTCGTCCCGGGTGACGGTCTGCGCCCACACCTTGGGGTCGAGGGCGTTGAGATCGGTGGGCGGGGCGGTGTAGTGCCCCTCGGGCAGGACGTCGGCGTGACGGGGCCCGGCGGGGTGTGCGGATCGGCTCATTTCTCCGGTGGCTCTCTACGTCTCAGAGGTGGTCGGGTGCGTCGATGCCGAGCAGGGAAAGGCCGCCGGCCAGCACCGTCCCGGCGGCTTCGGCAAGAGCGAGCCGGGCGCGGTGGGCGGCCGAGGGTTTCTCCTCGCCCACGGGCAGCACGGCGGGCAGGAAGGGCAGCACGGCATCGGCGACGTCGACGAGGTGCCGGGCAAGGCGATCGGGCGCGTAGGCGGTGGCGGCGGCGCGGAGGATGCGGGGGTGGTCGGCGAGGACGGTGAGGAGGGGGGGCACGGTCGTCCCGGTGGTGCCGACGGGGTCGGTGGCACTCGTCGGGGCGGTGCGGCCGGTGGGGTCGGTGCGGCCGGTGTTGGCGGTGGGGTCGGTGCGGCCCGTGTTGGCGGTGCGGCCGGTGATGGTGCCGGGGCGGGCTTCCGCCGGCGGGCCCGCCTCGGGGGTGGAGGGCTCGGGGGAGCCGGGCTCGGGGGAGCCGGGCTCGGATGTGAAGCCGAGATCGGCGGCGTTGCGGAGTAGGGCGCGGGTACGGGCATGGGCGTACCGCACCCGGAAAAGGGGGTTGTTCTCCCGCTGGACGAGATGCTCCTCGCCGAGGCGGGGCCGGTCGTGGGCCGCGGGATGCAGCAGCGCCCAGCGGGCGGCGTCCCGGCCGAGGGGAGTGGGGTCGGCGGGAGCGGGAACGGGGCGGATGGGGATGGGGATGGGGATGCCACCGGGGAGCGGATGTCCCGGTTGCCCGATCCCTTGACCGACGAGGGCCTCGAGTCCGAGGACCCGGACCCACTGCGCATCGCCCGGTGCGCCGTCCGGCGCCTTCTGCGGTGCCTCCTCCGGCGGCGCGTCACCGACGGTGCGTGCGTCTCCGACGGTGCGTACGTCACGGACGGTGCGTACGTCACCGACGGTGCGTACGGTCTGTCCGCAGAAGGTCCGCACGTCAGCCCCCTGGGCGCGAAGGAGGCGGGCGACGACGTCCATGACGACGAGGGCGCGGACTTCGTAGGGGGCGTGAAGGGTGAGGCCGGCCCCGCAGGCCCGGTGTCCGTCGTCATGAGCGTGCCCGTACCGGGCACCGCACCTCAGGATCTCGGCGACGAGCGCGGCGGCGGCATTGTCCCGTAGGCGGATGTTGAGGAACCCGGGAGGGGTGACGACGACATCCTCGACGGCGTGATCGGAGCCGAGCTCCAGAAGGTGCGCCTTGAGGATCCCCGCGACGCGCAGGGGCGGCTGCCCGGCGGGCCGGGCGAGCTGCAGGGCGACGTTGGTGGCGTAATCACCACACCCGCCGGGCCCAGGAGGCCCGACCACGACCCGCTCAGGAACGCTCACGCTCAGCTCTCCCCCGTCGACAGCACGCCGCACGGCGTGCAGCACGGTGCGGGAGAGCTCGGCGGGGGTCACCGGGCAAGCGTAGGGGAGGAAGGGGGTGAAGGAGCGAACTGGTTTCGGGAGGTCCCGGCATGTGGACGGTGCAGGTGGGCTGGATGGAGAAAGGCCGACGGACGGCGGCGCGGCTGCGTCAGCTGCCGGCCGGCTCGGCCTCGGCTTCTCCGGCATCGAGCACACCGCCGAACCCACTGGAGGCAGCACCACGACCACCGTCGCCGTCGCCTCGCTCCGTCCGCCCTTCCATCTCGACCAGCCGCCGTACGACACGGACCAGCTCGGCGGGGTCGAAGGGCTTGGCGAGGAAGGCGTCGACGCCGACTTCGAGGCCGGCCTCGACCTCGAACTGCGAGCAGGCACTGATGATGGCGAGGGGAAGATCGCGGGTGAGCGGGTCGGCACGCAGCCGCGCGGCGGTCCGTAGGCCGTCGAGCCGAGGCATGACGACATCGAGGGTGACGGCGTCGGGTCGCACCTGATGGACAACCTCAAGACACTCGGCACCATCGGCCGCGGTCACGACCTCGAGCCCCTCGAGCTCGAGATTGACCCTGATCAGCTGCCGGATGACCTTGTTGTCGTCCACAACGAGGACCCGGCCCGAAGCGCCTGGCACCACTCGAGAGTAGGTCGAGACCGGCTGGCGCGTCCGGGTTTTCCCCACTTCCACCCCGTGCGGGGGATGTTGGGGCGGGGCTGACGGGGACAGGTGTGGCGGGGCGCGGGATGCCGGGGTGGGATGCCGGGGTGGGAGCGAGGGTAGGGGTGGGAGCAGACGAGGTTGGGGGGACAGGCCGGGCGGGCTGGAGCGGGGCTGGGCGCGGGCGCTGCGGCGGGGCTGACGACCGGGTCGACGTGCGAGAAACCGGTTCATGACCACCCCGAGCGAGCTGGTAGTGTTCTACCCGTCGCCGCGAGCAACAGCCAGCACCGCGACACGCCCCCGTAGCTCAGGGGATAGAGCAACGGCCTCCGGAGCCGTGTGCGCAGGTTCGAATCCTGCCGGGGGCACTTCGCAGGAAGTGCCCAAAGACCCCGCCACCAGCGAGAACGCTGAGGACGGGGTCTTCGCGTGTGTGACGTCCTGATGGCGCGGATTAGAGGGCTCCCGGGGCAGGGGCGTCCGTGACGGCACCGGCGGGGGCCGCCAGGGACGCAACCGCTGGGGCAGCCGTCCGTCTGTGGGGCGGGATGCGACGCGGTAGGCGCAGGCGGCAGCCAAGGGCCCGTGCCGGATGGTCGGGACGTGGTGAAGCCCCCGGCCCTTGCGGGTCGAGGGCTCACGTGGAAGCTAGCTCTTGCAGCGGACGCAGGGCTTCAAGGACTGTTCCTCCGCCTGCCGGCGCGGCATCGTCGTCTGACCTCGGTAAGTTTCCTGCTTGCCCGTCAGGGCTGGGCAGGACGGGTCCGTGTGGTACGCGTAGCGGTGTTCTCCGATGCGTACGTGGACGTCGGTGTCGGGCATGTGGGGCCTTCCGCTGAGAGCCTGTCGTGGTCGGCCGCGTCCGAGCGCGGTGGGGTACGCGCCCAGGGCGGCGGTTTCCTCAACGAGTTCCGGCGGGAGCGGCAATGGCCCGTGGGATGTCAGCGGTGGCGGTGGGGGGCCTGCGCCGCGTTGGCGTGGGGCGGGTGGCGGGGGCCCAGGAGTTGCGCCGCCTTGTGCTGGGTGTGGGCGGCTGCTCGCTGGGCTTCTGCCACCGCGTCGCCCAGTTCGCGGATCAGGTGTTCGTAGATCGGCGGGTGGTTGCCTTCGGTGGGGATGCTTGTCACGGTGCCGTTTCTTCCTTTCGCTGTCGCACAGGCCCCGTGCCGTCAGGCGCGGTTGAGGCGGGCCGCTATTCCGTGGCCGATCGCGAGATAGACGATGGCCGGGAGGCCGTAATTGAGGGCCACTCGAAGGCCCTCTGTGTCCATCGTGAAAATGTCCTGTGCCCATCCGGAGAGCCAGTCCGCCGTGCCGTGCACGAAATCGACGAATCCGTTCGCCTCATTCGCGTCCAGCAGGTAGAGCACGATCCAGAGGCCGAGGATGCCGGCTGCCGTGTCCGCGATCGTGCAGATCGTCAGGGCTGTTCGGCGTACTGCCGCCCGGCTGTCGCGCGGGGCGCGCTCGCGGCGCGGGGGCTGCCGGTCGTAGGGCGGGTCGTAGGACTGCGGGTCGTGGGACTGGTATCCGGGTACCGGGTCGTGGCCGCTCACAGGAATCCGATCTGATGCGTGGGGGACGGGGTGACGGGTTTCTCTCCCCTCCTTCTGCGTCCCGTTGGCGTAGATGCGTTACACCCCGGATGCCCTTGCGTACTTATCGATTCGTCGGCCGGTACTTGTGTATATGGTTTCACTTGCCTGCTATTTGCGGATGCGATCCGCACCCTTCCCTCCGTTCCCGGCTCTGTGGGCCTCCGGCTCGGTGGGTCCCCGGCCCGTGGTTCTCCGGCCGGTGGGGCGTGGTTCACCGGTTGCGGTTCTCGTTCGTCGTCCAGGTCTCAGGTTCAGGCCTCAGGTCGAGCGCTTGCGTTGTGGCGTCTTCTTCGCCGGGGTCTTCTTCGCCGTTGCCTTCTTCTCCGTTGCCTTCTCCGTTGTCTTCTTCGCCGCCGCCGTCCTCTTCGCCGCCGTCCTCTTCGCCGCCGTCTTCTTCGCCGCCGTCGTCGATGTGGACTTCTTCGTTCCCGACGTCGTCTTCTTCGCGGCCGTCGTCTTCTTCGCCGTCGACGTCGACTTCTTCGCGCCCGTCTCCTTCGGTGTCGGCCTCGACGCCGGTCGCCTGCTCGGCGGGAGGTCGTGGACCTCGGCCTCCCCGCCCCGTGCTTCCTTCGCCCAGCGGACGCTGCTCTCCAGGGCCGCCATCAGGTCGAGGACCTTGCCGCCGGCCGCGGCTCCCGGGGATTCGGGGGGCGCCTCGCCCGCTGCCTTCGCTGCGACGACCTCCTCGACCGCCTCGCGGTACTCGTCGCGCAGATCCTCCAGATCGACCTCGCCCAGGGTGTTCATCAGGGCGTCCGCCAGGTCGAGTTCTTTGTCGCGGACCGTGACGGCCGTGTCGGGCGCCACGCCCTCGGCGGCGCGGACCTCGTCCGGCCAGAGCAGGCCGTGCATGGCGATGGCGTCGCCGACCACGCGCAGCATGCCGAGGCGTTCCCTGCCGCGCAGGGCGAACTTGGCGATCGCCACCTTGTTGCTGCGCTTGAGGGCCTCGCGCAGCAGCGTGTACGGCTTTGCCGCCGGCGCTCCGCCCGGCGCCAGGTAGTACGCCGCGTCCATCTGGAGCGGGTCGATGCTGTCCGCCGGGACGAACGCCACGATCTCGATCGTCTTGGCCGTCGTCAGGGGCAGGTGGGACAGGTCCTCTTCCGTGATCGGAACGATCGTGCCGTCCGCGTCCTCGTAGCCCTTGCCGATCTCGGCGCCCGTGACCTCGCGGTCCTCCAGCTCGCAGAACTTGCGGTAGCGGATGCGGCCGCCGTCCTGCGTGTGGATCTGGCGGAACGAGATCGCGTGGTTCTCGGTGGCGTTGACCAGCTTGACGGGGATGCTCACCAGGCCGAAGGAGACGGCTCCGTTCCATATGGATCTCACGTCAGCACCCTTTCGACGGGGTCGGCGACTGGTTCGTACCGTTTTCGTGGGATTCTCATCGTATGACGCCGATCACAGAGGTGGCGGGGCGGCGGGTCGCGCTCAGCAACCTGGAGAAAGTGCTGTATTCCGCGTCCGGCTTCACCAAGGGCGAGGTGCTGCACTACTACGCGACCGTCGCCGACGTTCTGCTGCCCCACCTGAGGGATCGGCCGGTGTCCTTCCTGCGATATCCGGACGGGCCCGACGGACAGGTCTTCTTCACCAAGAACGTGCCGCCCGGTACGCCCGACTGGGTCACCACCGCCGAGGTCCCCCGCTCCGAGGGCCCGGCCCGGATGGTGCTCGTGGAGGATCTGCCGAGCCTGATGTGGGCCGCCAATCTCGTCGCCGAGTTCCACACCCACCAGTGGGTGGCGCGGGAGCCCGCTCTCGCCGACCGGATCGTCTTCGACCTCGATCCCGGCCCGCCCGCCACCGTCGTGGACTGCTGCGAGGTCGCCCTCTGGCTGCGGGAGCGGCTGGCGGCCGACGGCTTCGAGGCCCACACCAAGACTTCCGGGTCCAAGGGGCTGCATCTGCTCGCCGCCGTGCGCGGGGCGTCCTCCGAGCGCGTGTCCGAGTACGCCAGGGCACTCGCCGTCGAGGCCGAGACGGCCATGCCGCGGCTCGTCCTGCACCGGATGACGCGCAGCCTGCGGCCCGGCAAGGTGTTCGTCGACTGGAGTCAGAACGCCGCACGCAAGACCACCGCGGCGCCGTACACGCTGCGCGCCCGCGCCGAGCCTCTCGTCTCCGCGCCCGTCACCTGGGAGGAGGTCGCGGACTGTGGTGATCCCGCGCAGCTCGCCTTCCTCGCCCGGGACATCCCGCCCCGGCTCCAGGACTACGGGGACCTCATGGCGCCGCTGTTCGAGGGCGGCGAGCGGGCCGGCGTCCTGCCCCTGTCCTGACCCCGTCTTCCACGTTTCGTGTGTCTCCCTCCCCCGTGTCCGTGCCGTGGGGCCCCCTCCCTCCGGGTCCCCCGTGTCCGAGCCGTGGGTCCCCCTCCCGCCGGGTTCCGCGGGTCCGTTCGTGCGCCGTCACTCCGCCGTCCCCGAACAGGCGGGATACTCCACGGGCAAGAACCGGGCTACCTTTGACAGGAGTTGACCTGATCCGCCGGGCAGACCCCGGAAGGGGTGGGGAGGCGAGGCGCTGTTGCGTACGCGCAGGACAGAACCCGTACCGGCACCGGATCGCCCCTGGGACGAGATCGTGCCCGGACTGTGGATGGGCGGGTACGAGTTCAAGGGGCACTCCGGGCAGCTGGAGTTCGCCGTGGTGCGAGGCCAGTTCGATCTTGTGCAGTCGTTGGTGAGGATGCCGGGGCACGGGCCCGATCCCGGCGTGGAGCATCAGGTGTGGCCGATCCCCGACGGGCCGCTCGACGGCACGCAGCTCGCGGGGGTCATGCGGCTGGCGGAGGCCGCGTGCGCCGCGCTCGAAGGGGGCCGCAAGGTCCTGGTCCGCTGCTGTCAGGGGTACAACCGGTCGGGGATCGTCGTCGCGCACGCCCTGACGCGCAAGGGGATGTCCCCCGACGACGCGATCCGGCTGATCCGGGCCCGCCGCTCGTCGTGGGCGCTGCACAACGAGCTGTTCGTGGAGTACCTGCGGGCCGGGCTGACCACGGCACGGCTGCTGGAGGAGCTCGCCGAGTAGGGGTCCCGGACGTGACCTGCGGTCCGGGGCCCCAGGCGGGGACGGGAGGTCCGGGATCCCAGCCGGAAACGGGGGTCCGGCCTCCCGATCGGCGCGTTCGGGGTCGCGTTTCCCGATCGGCGGGGCATCGGGGTCTGCCTCTCGCTCGGCGCATACGGGGGCCAACCTCCCGCTCGGCGGGTATGGAGTCCGTCTCCCACTCGACGGACACGGGGTCCGGCCTCCCGCTCGCCGAGATCGGGGCTGCCCACCGCTCAACAGCTCCGAAGCCGGCCCTCCCGATCGAAGGTACGAGGTCCGTGCCCCGTGTGGCCGGACGCCCGCGCGAATAAGGTGTACGGGCCTTCGCGTCGTCGATTCCCAGGAGCCAGGAGCACCGTGCCGTCCCGTCGCCCCGCGCGTATCGCCGCCGTCGCTCTGCTGTGGGCGGCGGTCGCGGGCTGTGGGGACGCCGGCAGTCTGGAGGGGGCGGGGGCGACGCCCACCGCGGTCGGTCCGGCGCGGCTGTGGCCCTCGATGACCCCGGCGTCCAGTCCTGCCTGGGACTACGACGAGGCGGAGACGGAGATCGTGAAGGGCGTGCGTGTCCCCGGGGGCGACATCCGCGAGGCGGACCCGGTGGCCGTCGTACGGGCGGAGATCGCCGCGCACCCCGAGGACTATTCCGGGGCGAAGGCGCCGTACCGCGAGACGGCCCGGGTGTTCCGCGACTGCGGCGGCGCCGGACGCTCGGCGTGCCCGGTGCTGGAGCCGTACTACCGGGATCTGACCGGTGACGGGCGCGAGGACATGACGCTGGGGTTCTCGCTGCGGCCGGCGAGGATGACCGCCGTACGCGTCTACACGGTCGACCACCGGCGCCGGCTGGTGCGGGTCATGGAGAACGACGACGCGGTGAGCGCCGTCGAGCTGGCCGGGCGGTCGGTGATCGTCCGGGCGCCGTCGGAGGTCTCGGGGTACGAGTACCGGCTCCAGTGGACCTGGGACCCCGACCAGCGGGCGATGCTGCTCACGCACGACGAGATGCTGCCCACCGGTGGCCGGCGACCGTCCGGACGGCCCCGTCCCTCGGACACCTCGCCCCCGGGGGCCGAGACCTCTCCCTCGGGCACCTCACGGCCGAACGCCTCCCCCTCGGACTCGCCTCCCCCCGACTCCCCCGCCCCGGCGGTGAGCGCGCCGTGAGGCGGCCCCGTCGGTCGCTCCTGCCCCGCTGGACGGCGGCGCTCGCGGTGCGGGCCGCCGTGTTCATCACGGTGATGTGCTGTGCGCTCGCCGCGCTGCTGGGGGTCCTGGTGCACGTGTCGGTGACGGGGCAGACCGTCGACGAGGCGCGCGGCCTCGCGCTCACGCGGCTGTCGGAGGCCACCGCCGCGTACCAGGCGGGCGACTCCCTCGTGTCCGGGGCGCAGGTGGATCCGCCGGGGCTGCCGGAGTCGTTGCGGGCGCTGGCGGTGGGCGGGGAACGCGGCACGATGGTCGCCCATCACGAGGGGCGGCCCACGATGTGGGCGGCGGGCCCCGTGGACGGCCGGCGGGCACTGGCCGTCGCGGTCGACTACTCGCAGCAGGCCCGCACCATCGACGGCCTCGACCGGGCCATCCTGTGGTCGTCGGTGCTGGCGATCGGGGCGACGGTGCTGGTGGGGGCGTTCGCGGTGACGCGGGTGACGCGTCGGCTGCACGCCACGGCGCGGGTGGCCCGGCGGATCAGCGCGGGCGACCTGGACGCGCGGGTGGGCGACCCGCGTGCGAAGCGGGACGCGACGCGCCCGGACGAGGTGGCCGCGGTCGCCGCCGCCCTGGATTCCATGGCGGCCTCGCTGCAGGCCAAGCTGCTCGCCGAACAGCGCTTCACGGCGGACGTCGCGCACGAGCTGCGTACGCCGCTGACGGGCCTGCACGCGGCGGCCGAACTGCTGCCGCCGGGCCGCCCGACCGAGCTGGTGCAGGACCGGGTGGCGGCGCTGCGCACCCTCACCGAGGACCTGCTGGAGATCTCCCGGCTGGACACCGGCCGGGAGCGGCTGGAGGCGGACTCCGAGCAACTGGGGCCGCTGGCGGAGCGCGTGGTGCGGGCCTCGGGAGGCGGTGCGGAGGTCAGGGTCGTACGGGACACGGTGGTCGAGACGGACCGGCGGCGGCTGGAGCGGGTGCTGGGCAACCTCGTGGCCAACGCGCTGCGGCACGGACAGGCACCCGTGGTGGTGACCGTGGACGGTCCGGAGGTCACCGTGCGGGACCACGGCGACGGCTACCCCGACTACCTGCTGACGCACGGGCCGCAGCGCTTCCGTACGGAAGGGGGCGCGAGGGGGCACGGGCTGGGGCTGACCATCGCGCTGGGGCAGGCCGAGGTGCTGGGCGCCCGGCTGCGGTTCGCGAACGCCCAGGGCGGCGGGGCGGTGGCCGGCCTGAGCCTGCCGCCCGGGGCCCCGTTCGCGGACCCGTACAAGGCGCTGTACGAGGCTCCGCACGAGGACCCCTACAAGGATCCGTACGAGGTCCCGTTCGGGAACCCGCCCGACATCCCGTACGGGGACCCGCCCAGGATTCCGCACCGGAACCAGCCCGAGGACCCGCACAGGGACCCGTCCGACCGGCCGTCCCCAGACGGCTTCCCTGACCGGTCCGCAGACCGGCCCACGGGCCAACCCGTTCAACCGGCCCCGGCCCGAGCCGACGAGCCGACCCCGGACCCGTCCCACAGGCCAGTCGCAGTCCGAGCCGACGAGCCGACCCCGGACCAACCCGGTCAACCGGCCACGCCGTAAGCCGACGAGCCGTCCGCGCTCCCGGCAGTCGAAGAGGTCGACGGGGAACCGACCGCGTGCCCTCCCGATGGCGCAGCGTGGCGCGCACCGCACCGTGGGTGACTCTACCGTGGCGATCAGTGAGGTTTGACCCTCTTCGCCCGCACATGGAGGTATTCCCATGTCCCTGCGTTCCCGCCTTGCCATAGCAGCCGCCGCCGGGGTACTCGCGGCCACGGCCGCCACGCCCGCCGTCGCACACGCCGACTGGGGCAACGGCACGGGCAGCGGCAGCCGCACCTACGACAGCGACGACACCACGAACGACAACGGCACGGCCGACGGCACCGGCATGGCCGACAGCATGGCCGACGATCCCGGCACCGCCGACGCCACCGGCGACACGGACACCGCCGGGCAGGCCCCCGACGCCGGTGCCGCCGAGGGCACGGGCGCCATGGGTGGCGACGGCAGCTCGTCCCGCTACTACCGGGGGGTCGTGACGGCGAGCACCCTCCTGCTGCGCAGCGCGCCGAACCGGAATTCGCAGATCATCCGGTACGCCCACCGGGGCGACATCGTGAACATCTACTGCAAGACCGGCGGCGAGACGATCGACGGCAACCCGCTCTGGTACCTGCTCCCGGACGGCACCTGGGCCTGGGGCGCGGCGCGCTACATCGACAACATCGGTCCCGCGCCGCGCTGGTGCTGATGCCCGAAGGACACCACACGCCCCTTTTGGGTAGGTTCCAGGCATGAGCGAGGCCGGAACAACCCTGGCGACGGCGGAGCCCGTGGCGTCCGCCGCCCGCCTCTCGGGGCGCCGTGGTGTCGAACTGGCCCTCATCGTCCTGGCCGTGCTCCTCTGCGTGTACGGCTACTGCGCTGTCGGCCTCGCACGACACGGCTCTCTCCCGCCCGGCGCCGCCCGTTACGGCGCCGGGCTCGGCGCGCTCGCCCTGCTGGCGCATCTCGCGGTGCGCCTCAGGGCCCCGTACGCCGATCCCCTGCTGCTGCCGATCGGCGTGCTGCTCAACGGGCTCGGGCTGGTCCTGATCCACCGGCTCGACCTGGAGACGCCGGGCGACCGCGACGCCCCCGCCCAGCTGGTGTGGTCGACCCTGGGCGTGGCCCTGTTCATCGTGGTCGTCCTGGTGCTGCGGGACCACCGGGTGCTGCGGCGGTACGCGTACGTCTCCGTCGTGGCGGCGCTGGGCCTGCTGACGCTGCCGATCTTCTTCCCGGCGGTGAACGGCGCTCGGCTCTGGGTGCGGATCGCCGGTTTCTCCCTCCAGCCGGGCGAGTTCGCGAAGGTGCTGCTGGCGGTGTTCTTCGCCGCGTACCTGGCAGCCAACCGCGGCGCGCTGGCGTACGCGGGCCGCCGCCTCTGGTTCGTGCGGCTGCCGACCGGGCGGGTGCTCGGCCCGATCCTCACCGTCTGGCTGCTGAGTGTCGGCGTGCTGGTCCTGGAACGCGACCTCGGCACCTCCCTGCTGTTCTTCGGCCTGTTCGTCGTCCTGCTGTACGTCGCCACCGGCCGCACCGGCTGGATCGCCGTCGGCCTGTCGCTGGCCTCGCTGGGCGCGGTGGCCGTGGGCCGGCTGGAACCGCATGTGCACGGCAGGGTGCGGGAGTGGCTGAGCCCCTTCGCGTCGATCGAGGCGGGCGAGGGGGCGAACCAGCTCGCGCAGTCCCTCTTCGCGTTCGCGGCCGGCGGCATGCTGGGCACCGGGCTCGGCCTCGGCCACTCCGTCCTCATCGGCTTCGCGGCCAAGTCGGACTTCATCCTGGCCACGGCGGGCGAGGAGCTGGGCCTGGCGGGTCTGTCCGCGATCTTCCTGCTGTACGGGCTGCTGGTCGAGCGCGGCTACCGGGCGGGCCTGGAGCTGCGCGACCCGTTCGGCAGGCTGCTCGCCGTCGGGCTGTCCTCGCTCGTCGCGCTCCAGGTGTTCGTGATCGCGGGCGGCGTGACGGGGCTGATCCCGCTGACCGGGATGGCGATGCCGTTCCTGGCCCAGGGCGGCTCGTCGGTCGTCACCAACTGGGCGATCGTGGCACTGCTGGCCCGCGTGAGCGACTCGGCCCGCCGCCCGCACGACGAGGAACCCGAGCCGCGGCCGGTCCACCCGGGCCACGAGCTTCACCACGCGTCCGACACCGGACCCGGGCCGCCCCCGGCCCACCTGAGCCCCCGGCCCCCTCACGACCCGCGGCACGCCGAACCCGGCCCGCACCCGGTGACCCCGTCGTGACCCGCCACATCCGGCACGCCGCGCTGTTCTGCGCGCTGCTGCTGGCCGCGCTGCTGGTGAACGCCGCGCGGGTGCAGGTGGTGCGGGGCCCGGCGCACGACGCGAATCCCGCGAACCGGCGGCAGGACATCGCCCGGTACCGGGAGCCACGCGGCGACATCCTGGTCGGCGGGCGGCCGGTGACCGGTTCGCGCGACACCGCCGAGCCGCTGCGCCACGAGCGGACGTACGCCGAGGGCCCGCTGTACGCGCCGGTCACCGGCTTCGCCTCCCAGCTGTACGGCACGTCGCTGCTGGAGCGGGCGGAGGACGGGGTGCTCTCCGGCTCCGACCCGGTGCTGACGCCGTTCCCGCTGTGGAACGACCTGACGCGCGGCCGCAGTCCGGGCGGCGACGTGGAGACGACGATCGTCCCGGCGGCGCAGCGCGCGGCGTTCAAGGGGCTCGGTTCCCGCAAGGGCGCCGTCGCGGCCGTGGAGCCGGCCACGGGCCGCATCCTGGCCCTGGTGTCGGCGCCGTCGTACGACCCCCAGGAGCTGTCGGGGAACGGCGCGTCGGTGGCGCGGTCGTGGGCGCGGCTGAACGGCGACGCGGACCGGCCGATGCTGAACCGGGCGGTGCGGCAGACGTATCCGCCGGGTTCGACGTTCAAGGTGGTCACCGCGGCGGCGGCGCTGGACGCGGGTGTGATCCGGAACCTGGACGAGCCGACCCGCTCCCCCGACCCGTACACCCTGCCGGGGACGACGACGCGGCTGGCGAACGAGACCGGCGGCTGCCGGAACGCCTCGCTGCGGGACGCGTTCACCTGGTCGTGCAACACGGTGTTCGCGAAGCTCGGCGTGGACGTGGGGGTGCGGGACATGGCGGCGACGGCGGAGGCGTTCGGCTTCAACGACGGTGACCTGCGCATTCCGTTCCCCGTGGCGCGCAGCACCTTCGACACGTCGGTGGACGGGGCGCAGCTGGCGCTGTCGTCCATCGGGCAGTACAACACGCGTGCCACGCCGCTGCAGATGGCGACGGTGGCGGCGGCGGTCGCGAACGGCGGGCGGGTGCGGGCGCCGTACCTCGTGGAGCGCACGACGCGGCCGGGTGGCGAGACGCTGCGGACGGCCGGTTCGCGCCCGGCGCGGCAGGCGATGCACCCGGCGACGGCCGTACGGCTGCGGGCGTTGATGCGGGACGTCGTGGAGCGCGGCACCGGGCGGAACGCGGCGGTGCGCGGTGCGACGGTCGGCGGCAAGACGGGCACCGCCCAGCACGGCCTCGGCAACGCGGGCACGCCGTACGCCTGGTTCGTGTCGTGGGCGCGGGCGGACCGCGACATGGAACCGAAGGTGGCGGTCGCGGTGGTCGTGGAGGACGGCTCGGCGCGGCGCGGGGACATCACGGGCGGCGGGGTGGCGGCACCCGTCGCGCGGGCGGTGATGGAGGCGGTGCTCGGCAGGACGTAGGGCGGGTGGCCGCGCCGGGCGGAGGCCGGTCGAAACAAATCGCGCGGAAGGGATTGACGACCTTACTGACACGCAGTCTCATAAGGGAGGTGAACCGCCGGTAACCCAGACACGCCCCCGCACGACGAGGTGGAACCAGCATGACGACCCTGACGGAAGCCGACGCGCTCGAAGGGCTGCGTGACGCGCTCGGCCTGCTCAAGGACCGGGAGCAGGTGGCCGAACGGCTGCTCGCCTCGTCGGCCAGGCACTCCTTCGACCCGGACAAGGAGCTGGACTGGGAAGCGCCCTTCGAGGAGGGCAAGTGGTTCTGGCCGCCGGAGCTGGTGTCGCTGTACGGCACCCCGATGTGGAAGCGGATGAGCGAGGAACAGCGCATCTCGCTGTCCCGGCACGAGGCCGCCGCGCTCGCCTCCCTCGGCATCTGGTTCGAGATCATCCTCATGCAGCTGCTGTGCCGGCACATCTACGACAAGGCGGCGACGAGCGCCCACGTGCGGTACGCGCTGACCGAGATCGAGGACGAGTGCCGGCACTCGAAGATGTTCGCGCGGCTCATCGAGCGCGGCGGGACGCCCTGGTATCCGGTCAGCCGCGTCCACCAGAACCTCGG
This sequence comes from Streptomyces sp. NPDC005925, assembly GCF_040638805.1. Lineage (NCBI taxonomy): Bacteria > Bacillati > Actinomycetota > Actinomycetes > Kitasatosporales > Streptomycetaceae > Streptomyces > Streptomyces sp. NPDC005925. The sequence continues at coordinate 109,094 of NZ_JBEXVL010000015.1, forward strand.
CCGGCTGTTCAAGACCATCTCCACCACGCCCGGCTCGTTCACCGCGACCCTGCTCGGCGAGGAGATCCTCGACTGGATGCAGCGCCTGACCTTCCCCGACGAGCGCGTCCAGCCGCTGATCCGCGGTGTCACGAAGATCCACGTCGTGGAGGAGGCGCGGCACGTGCGCTACGCCCGTGAGGAGCTGCGCCGCCAGATGGTGACGGCGCCGAAGTGGTCGCAGGAGTTCACCCGGCTCACCTCCGGCGAGTTCGCCCGGGTCTTCTCGGTCGCGTTCGTCAACCCGGACGTGTACACGAACGTCGGCCTCGACAAGCGGGAGGCGATGGCGCAGGTCAAGGCGAGCGCCCACCGCCGCGAGGTCATGCAGAAGGGCGCCGGTCGCCTGACCGACTTCCTGGACGACATCGGCGTACTGCGCGGCGTGGGGCGCAAGCTGTGGCGGTCGTCGGGCCTGCTTGCCTGACCCTGCGGCAGACCGGGTCGCGGTGGGCGGCACCGGTTACGCTGCGGGCATGACCCCGCAGGCCGCCGGCCCCGCCTACCGCCGGCTCAGCGTCGAGGAGCGCCGCAGTCAGCTCCTCGACGCCGCGCTGTCCCTCTTCGCCCACCGCGCCCCGGAGGACGTCTCCCTGGACGACGTGGCGGAGCGGGCGGGCGTGTCCCGTCCGCTGGTGTACCGCTACTTCCCGGGCGGCAAGCAGCAGTTGTACGAGGCCGCCCTCAGGTCCGCCGCCGAGGAACTCGAGCAGTGCTTCGACGAGCCCCGCGAGGGCCCTCTGCTCACCAGGCTGTCCAGCGCCCTGGACCGCTATCTCGCGTTCGTCGCCGATCACGACGCCGGCTTCAGCGCCCTGCTGCGGGGCGGCAGCGTCGCCGAGACGTCCCGGACGAGCGCCATCGTGGACGGCGTACGGCGTGGCGCCGCCGAGCACATCCTCAGCCATCTCGGTGTCAGCGAACCCGGTACCCGGCTGCGCATGACGGTCCGCATGTGGATCACGGCCGTCGAGGCGGCGTCCCTGATCTGGCTCGACGAGGACAAACAGCCGCCCGCCGACGAGCTGCGGGACTGGCTCGTGGAGCAGTTCCTCGCACTGCTGTCGGTGACCGCCCGGCGCGACCCGCAGACGGAGGCGCTGGTCCTCACGTTCTCCGGGGATGTCTGACACTGGTGGCGTGAGAAGCGAAGACACCCCGTTCGAGGGCGGGCCCATGGACGGCCGCGTGCTGCCCGTGCTGACCGGCATGACCGGCCACCCGCCCAGGACGTACCGCATCCCCGTCCCCGACCCGCACGGCGGCCCGCCCACGGTCCTCGTCTACCGCCGCGTGCCCCGGGACCCGAGCGGTCGCGTCGGCCTCACCCGCCGCTGGAAGTACGCGTACGACCCCGAGGGTGCGGACGGCGGCGGTCCGAAGTGGCCGTGGTCCAAGCCGGCACCCCGTCGGGAGACCCGGCCGGACGCTCCGCCGGACGCCACGCCGGGCGGCAAGCCGGAGGACACCGACGGGTGACGGGGTTGCGCCGAACCGCGCACACCCGGCGCGCGGACCGCGCGGGCACGGCCGATGCTCGCGGTGCGGAGCGGAGGAGCCGCCCCGCACCGGAGGTGATGACGTGTCAGGAAGGCTTCTGCGTCTGGTCTGTGCGGCTGCGGTGGCGGCCCAGGCCGTCCTCGTCGCCGTCCCGGCGACGGCCGCACCGCAGCCCGCGGACCCCGGCGGCCGGTCCGCGTCCGAACCCGGACCGGGTCCCAAGGACCCGCCCGAGCGGCCCGTCGCCGGACTGCTGAGGGACCTTCAGCAGCTGTACCGCGAGGCCGAACGCGCCACCGAGGCGTACAACACGACCGGGGAACGGCTGAGGAAGCGGCGCGCCGAGACCGCCCGCCTCGAACGCGAACTCGCCCGCGCCCGGCTCGCGCTGCACGACAGCCGGCGCGCCGCCGGACGGCTGGCCCGCCAGCAGTACCAGAGCAGCACCGACATCTCCCCCTACGTACGCCTGCTGCTGGCCCGCGACCCGCAGCGCGCCCTCGACGAGGGACAGGTGATCGGGCGGGTGGCCCGTGGCCGGGCCGAGACGGTGGAGCGGCTCACCGGCAGCGAGAAGAGGGCGGACAGGGTCGCTCGCAGGTCGCGCGCGGCCCTCGACGCGCAGCTCGTCCTGACCGAGCGGCGCAAGAGGACACGCGACGACGTCCGGCGGCGCCTGAAAAAGGTCGAGAAACTGCTCGCCTCCCTCACCGACGACCAGCTCACCGAGGTCGCGAAGCTGGAGAAGGCCGGCGTGGCGAGGGCGCAGAAGCGGATCGTGGCGTCCGGCGCGCTCAGCGGCGTCCGCAAACCCACCGCGGCCGGGAGGCGTGCGGTGCGCTTCGCGGTGCGCCAGCTCGGCAAGCCGTACGAATGGGGCGCCGAGGGGCCGCGGACGTACGACTGCTCGGGGCTGACCTCCCGGGCCTGGGCGCACGCCGGGACGCCCGTCCCGCGCACCAGCCAGGAGCAGTGGGCGCGGCTGGAACGGGTCCCGATGCGCCAGTTGCGGCCCGGTGACCTCGTCGTGTACTTCCCCGAGGCCACGCACGTCGCCCTCTACCTGGGCGACGGCCTGGTGGTGCACGCGCCCCGTCCCGGTGCGAGGATCAAGGTCTCGCCGGTCGCGGCCAACCCGGTGCTGGGCGCGGTACGCCCCGACCCGGACGGGGAGCCCCTGGCGCGGTACGCGCCACCGGAGCTCCCCGAGCGGGCCACGGAAGGACCGGACGAGGGGTACGGGCCTTACGCCCCCGCGGGCACGGAGAGCTCCGCCAGGTAGTCCCGGGTCTTGTCCGGCTCGTAGAAGAAGTTCTCGAAGTCGGCCGGGTCGTTGAAGGCGTTGGCGATGCGGTCGGCGACGGGCCGGAGCTCCGTGGCGGCGCCGAACAGGTTCAGGATGTGCTCGGGCGGCGGCGCCAGCATCGCGTTCGTCCACTTGGTGACGTGCTGGGCCGTCTGCCAGTAGCGGTCGAACGTCCGCTCCATCCAGTCCTCGTCGAACGGCTTGTCGCCGTGCTCCACGATCGAGGCGAGGTAGGCGGCGGCGCACTTGGACGCCGAGTTGGAGCCCTGGCCGGTGATCGGGTCGTTCGCCACGACCACGTCGGCGGCGCCGAGCACCGCGCCGCCGCCGGGCAGCCGGCCGACGGGCTTGCGGACGGTGGGGGCGTAACGGCCGGCGAGGGTGCCGCCCGCGTCGGTCAGTTCCACCTTGGTGGCCCGCGCGTACTCCCAGGGGGTGTACCGCTCCATGAGTTCCAGGGTCAGGGAGAGGTGCTCCGCCGGGTCCTTGACGCCGTTGAAGGCATCCAGCGGTCCCCCGGGTATGCCTTCCCAGAACAGGATGTCGCAGCGGCCCGAGGTGGTCAGGCACGGCATGATGAACAGCTCGCCGACGCCCGGCACCAGGTTGCAGCGGACGCCCTCGGTGTCCGGGTGCTCCGGGCGGGGGCCGAGACCGTGCACGTAGGAGACGGCGAGGGCGCGCTGCGGCTCGCTGTACGGGGAGCGCTCCGGGTCGCGCTCGAACATCTGGACGAGCTCACCCTTGCCGGCGCAGACGAGCACGAGGTCGTAGGCGCGGGAGAAGTAGTCGAGGTCGCCGACCGCCACGCCGTGGATGACGAGCTGGCCACCGCGCTGCGCGAACGTCTCCATCCAGCCGGCCATCTTCACCCGCTGGTCGACGGACTGGGCGTACGCGTCGAGGTGTCCGAACCAGTCGATCGCGCGCTGCGCGGGACCCTCGGCCCACGAGCCGGGGACGGCCACCGACACGCCGAGACCTCGTACCTTCGGGGCCTGGGACTCCCAGAAGTTGAGCTGAAGGTCGCGTTCGTGCTGCAGCGCGATGTCGAACATGCACTGCGTCGACATGATCCGCCCGGCGCGGATCTCGTCCGCGGTCCGGTTGGACATCAAGGTGACCTCGTACCCGTGCGACTGGAGTCCGAGGGCGATCTGGAGGCCGGACTGTCCGGCTCCGACGACGAGTATCTTCCGCATGCGGGTGGTTCTCCTACTCGGGGGTTTCGTCGAGCGCGTGACCGACGAGGGCCAGGAGGGTCTCGATCACCGAGATCCGGCGGCGCGCGTCCATGATCATGACAGGTATGTGCGGCGGGATCGTCAGGGCCTCCCGGACGTCCTCCGGCTCGTAGAGCCTGCTCCCGTCGAAGTGGTTGACGGCGACGACGTACGGCAGTCCGCAGCTCTCGAAGTAGTCGAGCGCGGGGAAGCAGTCCTTCAGGCGGCGGGTGTCGGCCATCACGACGGCGCCGATCGCGCCGCGCACCAGGTCGTCCCACATGAACCAGAAGCGCTGCTGGCCAGGCGTGCCGAACATGTACAGCACGAGGTCGTCGTCGAGCGTGATGCGGCCGAAGTCCATGGCCACCGTGGTGGTCAGCTTCTCCGGCGTGGCCGTGAGGTCGTCGTGCTCCTCGCTGGCCTCGGTCATCAGCGCCTCGGTCTGCAGAGGCGTGATCTCGGAGACGGCGGAGACCAGCGTGGTCTTGCCGACGCCGAACCCGCCCGCCACCACGATCTTCGTCGCGATCGGTGCTCTGGCCCGGTCCGTCTGCCAGGGCAGCAACGGCTCGTCGGGTTCGACGAGTGGGGAAACGCCAGCAGCGGAGTCAGAGACGACGGAGTCCACTCAGCACCCTTTCCAGCAGAACGCGGTCCGGCCGGCCCGCGCCATGGCCGGTCCCGGTCCCGTACACACGGATTTTTCCCTGGTCCGCGAGGTCGCTCAGCAGCACCCGGACCACGCCGAGCGGCATCTTGAGCAGTGCGGCGATCTCGGCCACCGTGCGCATGCGGCGGCACAGTTCGACGATGGCCCGCATCTCCGGCATCACGCGGGAGGTGAGCGTACCGTTCGTCAGCTCTTTGCGCTCCTCGGGTGCGTCGAGTGCCGCCGTGCTCGCGACGAACGTCTCCACGAGCAGCACGTGCCCGAAGCGGGTGCGGCCCCCGGTGAGCGAATAGGGACGCACACGGGCGGGTTTGCGCTCCGCACCGCGCCTGGGGAGGTTGTGCTGGGCGCTGCTGCTCATCGGTCGCTCACCGTCGGCTCGGACTCCAGGGATTTTCTGAGCTCGCTGCGGAGTTCGGGCGTCAGGACGTGCCCGGCACGGCCCACGAACAGGGCCATGTGGTACGCCACGACGCTCATGTCGCAGTCCGCGGAGCCGTGCACTCCGAGCAGCGAACCGTCGCTGATCGACATGACGAAGAGGCTGCCCTCCTCCATCGCCACCATGGTGTGCCGGACGGGGCCGTTGTCCATCAGCTTGGCCGCGCCGATGGTGAGGCTGCCGATGCCGGAGACGATCGTGGCGAGGTCCGCCGCCGAGCCGCGCGGGCCGCCGGCCGTGCCGCCGCGTGCCTCGCGTGCCGCGGCGTTGCGGCCGGGGTCCGAGGACAGCAGCAGCAGACCGTCGGAGGACACCACCGCGACGGAGAGGATGCCGGGCACCTCCTCGACGAGGTTCGTCAGCAGCCAGTGCAGGTTGCGGGCCTCAGTGCTCAGGCCGAAGGTAGTGGGAGCTGTCAACTGCTTGCCTCCTCGACGGTGCCCCCCGTGGCTACTTCGGATTCCCCGGATTCTCCAGTCGGTCCCGCCTGAGGCCCCTTCGTCTGGGCGGTCTGTTCGGCGATCTCCACCTCGACGTCACGCCGTCCGGCCTGCGCCCCCTGGTGGAACCCGCCCAGTCTGCGGCGCAGCGCCTCGGCGTCGACGGAGCCGGCGCGCGGACGCGGTGCCTCGGTGGGCGCGCTGATCCGGGGGGTCCGCTTGGGCAGGCCCTTCTCGGTGACCGGCGGCGGCTCGGACTCGCTGCCCTCGTCGGGCGCGCGATCGTGTGTGTCGGGCCCGATGGCGTACGGGCCGGGGGGCGGCGCCGGTGACGGCTCGGGCTCGGTGCGGGACTGGCCGGGGATGAACGCGACCTGGGGCGACGCCTCGGCCGGCTGCGGCGGGACGGCGTCGTCGGCGCCCGCGCCTGGGGTGGTGGCCGCGGCCGGGTTGTCGTCGGCCGGGGCCTCGGGGAGCAGCAGCTCCATGGTCGTCTCGGCGGGACGCTCCGCGGCGGGTGCCCCGGCGGCGTCCTGCCCTGCCCGGGGCTCGGTCTGGTCCGCACCGGGGTCGTCCGCGCGGGACTGGTCCGCACGGGACTCGTCCGCACCGGGGGCGGGCGTGCCGTCCTCGGGGGCGGCGGGCGGAGCCTGCTCCGCCTCACCGGTCGCCTCACCGGTCGCCTCACGGCCCGCCTCGGCGGCGGCCGTCTCGGCGGCGGCCGTCGCGGCGGCGGCTTCCTGCGCGGCCCGCTGCCCGGCCTCTTCCTCCGCCCGCCGCACCGCCTGTTCGGCCAGCGCGACCAGGGGGTCGCCGCCGTCCGTGCGGCCGGGGAGCGTGTTGGAGTTGGCCTCCGCGTTCGCGCCCGGCAGCGACACCGGCGGGGTGCCGGCCGGGGCGGACAGCTGGGGGGCGCCCGGCGTCGCCAGCAGACCCTTGGGCAGGACGAGGACCGCGGCGATCCCGCCCTGCTTCTGCTCCCGCAACTGCACCCGCGCGCCGTGGCGGTGGGCGAGACGGGCCACGACGTACAGGCCGAGCCCGAGTCCGTCGTCGTCCTCGAGGTCGTACGGCGCGTCCGGTTCGAAGTCGGCGAGGCGGCCGTTGAGGCGCTCCAGGCGCTCCTCGGTCATGCCGATGCCCTCGTCCTGGACGGAGAGCATCACCTCGCCGTTCTCCAGCAGCCAGCCGGAGACCTCGACGGGCAGGTCGGGCGGGGAGAACGAGGTGGCGTTCTCCATCAGTTCGGCCAGCAGGTGGGACAGGTCGTCGGCGGCGAAGCCCGCCACGTGCGCGTGCGGCGGCAGCGCGGCGATGCGGACGCGCTCGTACCGCTCGATCTCGCTGACCGCGGCCCGTACGACGTCGACCAGCGGCACGGGACCCGAGCTGTGGTGGACGTGCTCGGTACCGGCGAGGACGAGGAGGTTCTCGCTGTGCCGGCGCATGACCGTGGCGAAGTGGTCGAGCTTGAACAGCGTGGCCAGCCGGTCCGGGTCCTGCTCGCGCTCCTCCAGGCCCTCGATGACGGCGAGCTGCCGCTCCACCAGGCCGAGGGTGCGCAGCGCGAGGTTGACGAAGGTGCCGCCGATGCTCTTGCGGACGATCTCCAGCTGGGCCGCGGACGCGGCGAGTTCGGCGCGCAGTTCCTCGCGGGCGTCGGCCATCTTCTGGCGCTGGCCGACGAGGTGCTTGCGGTCGCCCTCCAGGGTGGTGATGCGCTCGGCGAGGGAGGCGGCGCGCGCGTGCAGGGCGTTCACGGAGCGGACGGTCTGGGCGAACTCGTCGTTGCGGCCGGTGAAGGAGACCGGTTCCTCGGCGGCCGGGTCCTCCGCCTCGGCGAGCCGTGCCGTGCCGCGGCGCAGCACGGACAGCGGGCGCGTGAGGGTGCGGGCCATGCCGGTGGCGATGCCGATGGTGAGCAGCATGAGGGCGCCGAGCAGCGCGATGCGGATTTCCAGCGCGGTGACGTCGTCGTCGCGCAGCCGGGCGAGTTCCCGGGTGCGCTTCTCGTTGAGGGCGGACTCGACTCCGCGCATCAGGTCGACGCGGGCGGAGAGGGCGGCGTCGAGTTTCTTGGCGTCGGTGTCGAGTTCGGCGCCGGACAGGCGCGGCTCGTCGGTGAGGGCGGCGAGGTACGTGTCCGCGGAGTTCACCTCGGGGCCGGTGATCGTGGAGTCGTACGAGGTGCGGGCCGCCGTGGGTGCCGTGGCGTGGAAGTCGGCGAGCGCGGCCGCCGAGCGCACGTGAGCCTGCCGGGCGGCGGCGGTGAGCGCGTCGCGCTGCTTGGTGTCGGCCGCCGAGCCGGACGAGGACGCGACGGGCAGTCCGGTCACCGGGTCGATGACGGACCGGGTGCTGTGCGGCACGTTGAGGGCGGCGAGCAGCAGGCCGCGGGCGGAGGCGGCCTGCTGGACGGCGGAGTCCAGCTCGGCGAGCGCGTAGGCGCCGGATCCCGCGCGCGGCGGCATCTGCTCGGCCAGCCTTTCGGCGAGCCGGTGCAGCTCGTCGATGGCGGTGGAGTACGCCTGGTGTGCCTGGAGGGCGGTGCTCTTGCCGGTGAGTGCCGCCCTGCGGACGGCCGCGATGCCGTCGAGGTCGGCGCGCAGCGAGGCGGGGGTGTCGGGGTCGGCCCGCAGCTCCTCGACCTGCCGGTCCACACGGGCGCCGCGCTGCTCCGAGGGTGCCTTGTCCTTGGGCCGTCCTGAGGCGACGTACGAGGTGACCTCGTCGCGCTCGTCGGCGAGGGAGTGGGCGAGGGTGAGGGCGTCCCGGGTCTGCTCGGCGAGCGTCACCAGGTCCTGCGAGTCGCTCAGCTGCCCGGACGCCGCGACGATCGAGGGCGCTCCGGCCCCGGCGATCGCGGCCGCCACCACGGCGACGGCCACGATGAGGCGGTTGCGTACGTGGGTCGGGCGGCCCTTGCCCACCGGCGTGCCGGGGGTCTGGGGGGTGTGCTCACCGCTCCCCTTGGGGGCCGCCTGCTTGCCTGTGCGACGAGGCCGCGTCTTCTGCACCGGTGCTCGCATTCCTGACTCGTGTACCCATGGGCCCGGGTGACGTGCTGTCAACTGACGCGTACCCCCGGTACCTCCCCGACCCTCCCAGCGCCGGTGGGCATGGAACGCGCATCACCTGAGCCGCCACCCGAAGGAGTGAACATCGGACCGGAGTTGAGGGGCAAGTTCCTGTGGCCTTTTCACCGGCCCGTCCCGGTCGGCCGGTTGGACGTCTGCGGCGGGCGGTGGCAATATGTGCCGCCGCCGATTCCCGGAGTATGGCATTCCTCCGCAAGTCGGACGTCTGACCTGCGAGGGCGTGCCGTTTCGGCGACTGTGGCCACCCTTTTGCGGACGTTGTGAAGGGCTCGTGCAAACTGGCCGGATGCGTACGGAACTCGTCTCGGTGCCCGGCAGCGCGAACCGTCCCAACGAGGACTTCGCGAGCGTCGGACTACCCGGCTGCGGGCAGGGTGGCTCGGTGGTCGTGCTGGACGGGGTGACGCCACCGGCCACGGGAACGGGGTGTCTGCATTCCGTCCCCTGGTACACCGCGCGGCTCGGCGGGGCGCTGGCCGAACTGACCGTTTCGCTCCCCGATGTACCCCTGGTCGAGGTTCTGGCCCGCGCCATCGCCCGTACCGCGAACGCGCACCAAGCAACCTGTGACCTTTCTCACCCGCGTACGCCGCAGGCGACGGTGGCCGTGGCCCGCTGGTCCCCGGCCTCGGTCGACTACCTGGTGCTGTCCGACTCCGCGCTGCTCGCCGAGGCCCCGGACGGCACGGTCACGGCCCTGCTGGACGACCGTCTGGCGCGCCTGCCGCGCTCGGCGCTGGCGACGGACGCGCTGGTGGACGCCACGGTCCGGAACAGGGAGGGCGGTTTCTTCACGGCCGCCGCGGACCCCTCGGTGGCCCGGCGCGCGGTGACGGGCACCCTGGCGCGCGAGGAGGTCCGCTCGCTGGCGGCGCTGACGGACGGGGCGGCGCGGTGGGTGGAGACGTTCCGCGAGGGCGACTGGGCGGACTGCCTCGGCCTCGTGCGCGACAGGGGGCCCGGGGCCCTGGTCGAGCGGGTGCGGGAGCTGGAACGGGACGACCTGGAGCAGCGGGCGTTCCTGGGCCGCGCCAAGGCGCACGACGACGCGACCGTCGTCTACGCGGAACTGGCGGCCCCGGCGACGGCCACGGCACCGGCCCCGTAGGGCGTCTGCGGGGGCGTCACTTCTCCATCTGTTCGTTCAGGTGGTGCAGCAGCCGGGCCAGCTCGGTGACCTCGTCGGGGTCCCAGTGGGCGAGTCGGCCGGCGTAGCGGGCGCGGCGGGCGTCGCGGACCCTGCCCACGCGGCTGCGTCCCTCGACGGTGAGCTCGACCAGCCAGGCGCGCCCGTCGGCCGGGTCGGGCTCGCGGGAGACGAGGCCCAGTTCCTCCAGGGCGCGCAGCTGGCGGGACATGGTCGCCTTGCCGACTCCGATGTAGGCGGCCAGGTCGGTGGCGCGCTGCCTGCCGCATTCGTCGAGCCGTACGAGCAGGCCGTACGCGGAGGGCTCCAGGTCGGGGTGGACCTCCCGGGCCATCTCGCCCTGGTTCGCGCGGGCGCGGCGCAGCAGGACCGTCAGCTCGCGCTCCAGCGCGAGGAATCCGGGCCGGTGCACGCCCTGCGCGGACGCCTCGGACTCCCACCCGCGTGCGCCGCCGTTTCCGTCTCCGTCTCCGTGCACGTCAGCCCCTGCCTCGGTTTACGCCAGTGAAAGGTTCCGCGGTGCGCGGCCGTCACCGCAGCTTCGCAAGTATTTCGCAGGTCGGACGCCTCGACGGCGGGCGGGGTGCCGACGGGGCGCGGAGCGGCGCGGGGGCCCGGGTCCCGCACCGGGCCCCGCACCCCCCGCCTCTCGTTCCCCGTCCTCTCCTTCCCCGCGCTCCCGTTCTTCTCCCGCGTCCCCCGCCCCCCGTCCCGCGGCTCCCGTCCGGTCACTTCGGGCGTGCGGGTCGGCGTACGCGGTCGCCGGGCCGTCAGGCCGCCGCGACCGGGACCTCCGGCGTGGCGCCGGACGTGGCGGAGGTCAGGGCCAGTCCCAGCACCTGGCGTACGTCCGTCACGACGTGCACGTCGAGCGTGTCCAGGACCTCGGCCGGGACGTCGTCCAGGTCGGGCTCGTTGCGCTTGGGGACGACCACGGTCGTGATGCCCGCCCGGTGCGCCGCGAGCAGCTTCTGCTTCACGCCGCCGATCGGCAGCACCCGGCCGGTCAGCGACACTTCGCCGGTCATCGCCACGTCCGTACGGACCGGGCGGCCGGAGAGCAGCGAAGCCAGCGCGGTCGTCATCGTGATGCCGGCGCTCGGGCCGTCCTTGGGGACCGCGCCGGCCGGGAAGTGGATGTGCACGCCCCGGTCCTTCAGGTCGCCGACCGGGAGCTCCAGCTCGGCGCCGTGGCTGCGCAGGAAGCTCAGCGCGATCTGCGCCGACTCCTTCATCACGTCGCCGAGCTGACCGGTCAGGGTCAGGCCGGATGCGCCGGTCTCCGGGTCGGCGAGCGACGCCTCGACATAGAGGACGTCGCCGCCCGCGCCGGTGACGGCGAGGCCCGTCGCCACGCCCGGCACCGAGGTGCGCCGCTCGGCCGGGTCCTGCGCGGACTCGGGCACGTGGTGCGGCCGGCCGATCAGGCCGCGCAGGTCGTCGGTGCCGACGGTGAACGGCAGGTCCCGCTCCCCCAGTTCGTGCTGGGCCGCGACCTTGCGCAGCAGCCGGGCGACGGACCGCTCCAGGTTCCGCACACCCGCCTCACGCGTGTACTCGCCGGCCAGCCTGCGCAGCGCTGCCTCGTCGATCCCGACCTCGTCCGCGCCGAGCCCGGCCCGCTCCAGCTGACGCGGCAGCAGGTGGTCGCGGGCGATGACGATCTTCTCGTCCTCGGTGTAGCCGTCCAGGCGGACGATCTCCATGCGGTCGGCGAGCGCCTCCGGAATGGACTCAAGGACGTTGGCGGTGGCGAGGAAGACGACGTCGGACAGGTCGAGCTCGACTTCCAGGTAGTGGTCCCGGAAGGTGTGGTTCTGCGCGGGGTCGAGCACCTCCAGCAGGGCCGCCGCCGGGTCGCCCCGGAAGTCGGAGCCCACCTTGTCGATCTCGTCCAGCAGCACGACCGGGTTCATCGATCCGGCCTCCTTGACGGCCCGGACGATCCGGCCGGGCAGCGCGCCGACGTACGTACGGCGGTGGCCGCGGATCTCGGCCTCGTCACGGACGCCGCCGAGGGCGACGCGGACGAAGCTGCGGCCCATGGCGCGCGCGACGGACTCGCCGAGCGACGTCTTGCCGACGCCGGGCGGGCCGACGAGGGCGAGCACGGCGCCGCCGCGCCGACCGCCCACCACGCCCAGTCCCCGCTCGGCGCGCCGCTTGCGCACCGCCAGGTATTCGGTGATGCGCTCCTTCACGTCCCCGAGGCCCGCGTGCTCGGCGTCGAGGACGGCCCGGGCGCCCTGGATGTCGTACTGGTCCTCGGTCCGCTCGTGCCACGGCATCTCCAGGACCGTGTCGAGCCAGGTGCGGATCCAGGAGCTCTCCGGGGACTGGTCGGAGGCGCGCTCCAGCTTGTCGACCTCCTTCAGGGCCGCCGCGCGGACCTTCTCGGGCAGGTCGGCGGCCTCGACGCGGGCCCGGTAGTCGTCGGACTCCTCGCCCTCCCGCTCGCCGTTCAGTTCGCGCAGTTCCTTGCGGACGGCCTCCAGCTGGCGGCGCAGCAGGAACTCGCGCTGCTGCTTGTCGACGCCTTCCTGGACGTCCTTGGCGATGGACTCGGCGACGTCCTGCTCGGCGAGGTGGTCGCGGAGCCGGCGGGTGGCGAGCTTCAGGCGGGCGACCGGGTCCGCGGTCTCCAGCAGCTCCACCTTCTGCTCGGTCGTCAGGGACGGCGAGTACCCGGAGTTGTCGGCGAGGGCGGAGACGTCGTCGATGGCCTGGACGCGGTCGACGACCTGCCAGGCGCCGCGCTTGCGCAGCCAGGCGGTGGCCAGGGCCTTGTACTCCTTGACCAGCTCGGCGACGTGCCCCGGCAGCGGGTCGGGCACGGCCTCGTCCACCGTCGTGCCCTCCACCCAGAGCGCCGCGCCGGGGCCGGTGGTCCCGGCGCCGATCCGCACCCGGCCCCGGCCGCGGATCAGTGCGCCCGGGTCGCCGTCGGCGAGCCGGCCGACCTGTTCGACGGTGCCGAGGACACCGGTACCGGCGTACGTCCCGTCGACGCGTGGCACCAGCAGCACCCGGGGCTTCCCGGGGCCGGACTTGGCGGCGGCCTGAGCGGCCTCGACCGCGGCCCGCACCTCGGAGTCGCTCAGGTCCAGTGGAACCACCATCCCGGGCAGCACGACCTCGTCGTCGAGCGGCAGCACGGGCAGGGTGAGCGGTGTGAACTCGGTGGACTCAGCAGCCATGATCTCCCCTTCGGCAGTCAAGTTGAGCTATATGGACTCAACGTCGCTGACTGATCAATTCCCGGGAGCCGCCGATTGTTCCGCCCGTCCGGCCTTGTTCGCTGTGGGCGATCACACCGTCACACCACCGGCGTGCACTCCTCCCGGCCGGCGCGCGGCGCATGCCGTGCTCCCTTTCCCGAACGCGGGGCGGCGCGCGCGTATGCCCTGGCAGGATGGGCGGATGGCCACCCCGTACGACATTCCCGAAGTACTGGACCGCCGTGAGGGCCCGCACGGCGAGGTCGTGCTGCGCAGGCACGGCGGACTGCTGCAGATCATCGCCAACGGCTGCTTCCTGATGGACACCTCCGACGGCCGTTCGGAGCGGCGACTGGTCGACGCCGCTCTGGAGGCGCTGGACGGGCGCCCCGGACCGCACGTGCTGATCGGCGGCCTCGGCGTCGGTTTCTCCCTGGCCCACGCGGCGGAGAACCCCAGGTGGGGGCGGGTCTCGGTGGTCGAGCGCGAGCCCGCCGTCATCGACTGGCACCGCTCGGGCCCGCTCGCGGCGATCTCGGCGCGAGCGCTCGCCGACCCCCGTACGCGGATCGTGGAGTCCGACCTGATCGCGCACCTCGGTGAGACATGCGCCACGTACGACGCCCTGTGCCTGGACATCGACAACGGACCCGACTGGACGGTCACGGACGACAACGGCGGGCTGTACTCACCGGCCGGACTGGCAGGCTGCGCACGGGCCTTGAGACCCGGCGGGGTACTGGCGGTGTGGTCGGCACAGCCCTCTCCGAAATTCGAGGGAACCTTGCGGAATGCCGGATTCCAGGGGGTGCGTACCGAAGAGATCCCGGTTGCCCGGGGCGTTCCCGACGTCGTGCACATAGGTGTACGCCCTGGATAGCAAAGCCGTGGTGACTCCCCGTACGCTGCATGCCTGGCGCGGATCATTCAAGCGTCACTCGCAGTCATGCGCAGATGAGGGATCACCCCACTGATTCCGGAAAGCACACTTCAGGGGCGGGCGATGGAGCAGACACACACCTCCCACAACGGCACGGCGGCGGCCACCCCGGGCGCACAGCGCCGGATTCTGGTGGTCGAGGACGACGCGACGATCGTGGACGCCATCGCGACCCGTCTGCGGGCCGAGGGATTCCTGGTGCAAACGGCGGGCGACGGCCCCTCCGGCGTGGACACGGCCGAGGCCTGGCAGCCCGACCTGCTGATCCTCGACGTCATGCTGCCCGGCTTCGACGGTCTGGAGGTCTGCCGGCGCGTGCAGGCCGCCCGGCCCGTGCCGGTGCTCATGCTCACCGCGCGTGACGACGAGACCGACATGCTGGTCGGTCTCGGCGTGGGCGCCGACGACTACATGACCAAGCCGTTCTCCATGCGGGAACTGGCCGCGCGGGTGCACGTCCTGCTGCGCCGCGTCGAGCGGGCCGCGCTGGCCGCCGCGACACCGCGCAGCGGCATCCTGCGCCTGGGCGAGCTGGAGATCGACCACGCGCAGCGCCGGGTCCGGGTCCGGTCGGAGGACGTGCATCTGACGCCCACCGAGTTCGACCTGCTGGTGTGCCTGGCGAACACGCCGCGCGCGGTGCTCTCCCGCGAACAGCTGCTGGCCGAGGTCTGGGACTGGGCGGACGCCTCCGGCACCCGCACCGTGGACAGCCACATCAAGGCGCTGCGCCGGAAGATCGGCGCCGAGCGGATCCGCACGGTGCACGGCGTGGGCTACGCGCTGGAGACGCCGACGCCATGAGCCCGGGGCGCGATGCCGCGCGCGGGAGCGCCGGGGACCCCTGGGGCGGCGTACGCCCGTTCTCGGTCAAGACCAAGCTCGGTGCCCTGGTGGTCATCGCGGTGCTCATCACCACCGGGCTGATGATGATCGCGATGCGCACCGAGACGGAGCTGCGGTTCATCACGGTGTTCTCGATGATCGCCACACTGCTGATCACGCAGTTCGTGGCGCACTCCCTGACGTCGCCGCTGGACGAGATGAACGCGGTGGCCCGGTCCATCTCGAACGGCGACTACACGCGCCGGGTGCGCGAGAACCGCCGGGACGAGCTGGGCGACCTGGCCCAGACGATCAACCGCATGGCCGACGAGCTGGCCGCCCAGGACCTGCAGCGCAAGGAACTCGTGGCGAACGTCTCGCACGAGCTGCGCACCCCGATCGCCGGTCTGCGCGCGGTGCTGGAGAACATCGTCGACGGGCTGACGCAGGCCGACCCTGAGACCATGCGGACGGCTCTGAAGCAGACGGAGCGGCTCGGCCGGCTGGTCGAGACGCTGCTGGACCTGTCCCGCCTCGACAACGGCGTCGTCCCGCTCAAGCAGCGGCGCTTCGAGGTGTGGCCGTACCTGTCGGGCGTGCTGAAGGAGGCCAACATGGTCGCCTCGGCCCGCGCGAGCATGGCGTCCGGATCCGGCAGTCACACCCGCACCGACGTCCATCTGCACCTCGACGTGTCCCCGCCGGAACTGTCGGCGCACGCGGACCCCGAGCGCATCCACCAGGTCGTCGCCAACCTCATCGACAACGCGGTCAAGCACAGCCCCCCGCACGGCCGCGTGACGGTCCGGGCGCGGCGCGGTCCGCGCCCGGAGTCGCTGGAGCTGGAGGTGCTGGACGAGGGGCCCGGCATACCGAGGTCGGAGTGGCACCGGGTCTTCGAGCGGTTCAACCGCGGCAATGTGAGCCGGCCGCACGGCCCGGGCAGCGACGGCGGCACCGGACTCGGCCTGGCGATCGCCCGCTGGGCCGTCGATCTGCACGGCGGCCGAATCCGAGTGGCCGAATCCGAGCGTGGCTGCCGGATTCTTGTCACTCTTCCAGGACTTCCCGCCGTACAAAGTTGACGTAAAGTTGAAAGTCGGGCGCCATTAATCAGTGGTGTCCGCACCGACGGACACGTGTGATCAGGCACGGGTCCGCACCGGTCGGGTGCCGGGTGACGACGTCCCCTTCCCCGATGAAGGGGAACCACGTTTGTTTCCCGCCATTTCCGGCACCGAAACGCGCTGTTCGATGTGATGTGCGCGACGATGAACGGGCCCGACCTGACCTTCGCGGTCTTGGAGGCGTAGCCTTTATTTCCGCTGTCCATCACCTTGTGAAGCGGAAGAGGGCGGTTGCCGCCGTGTCGCCACAGTCCCCCAGTAACTCGAGCTCCCCCAGCCTCCGGCCGGGTGGTGCCACCACGACCGACGCCGGTCGAGCGGGAAAGAACCCCGCCGCCGCGTTCGGCCCCAATGAGTGGCTCGTCGACGAGATCTATCAGCAGTACCTTCAGGACCCGAATTCGGTAGACCGCGCCTGGTGGGACTTCTTCGCCGACTACAAGCCGGGCGCCGCCGCGACCCCGGTCGCGGAGACCATCACGGCCCAGGCCGCCCCGGCGCAGGCTCCCGCCGCGCCCGCGGCTCCCGCCCAGGCACCCGCCGCCCCCGCGGCGCCGCAGCCCGCGGCAGCGGCCCCGGCCGCCCCCGCGGCGCAGGCCCCGGCGGCCCCGGCGCCCGCCAAGGCCGCCGCGCCCACCGCCCCCGAAGCGAAGCCGGCCGCGAAGGCCGCTCCCGCGGCCCCGGCCGGGCGCGAGCAGGTCACGCTGCGCGGTCCCGCCGCCGCGGTCGTGAAGAACATGGACGCCTCGCTGGAGCTGCCCACGGCCACGTCCGTGCGCGCCGTCCCGGTGAAGCTGCTGTTCGACAACCGCATCGTGATCAACAACCACCTCAAGCGGGCCCGCGGCGGGAAGATCTCCTTCACGCACATCATCGGCTACGCGATGGTCCAGGCCATCAAGGCGATGCCGTCGATGAACTGGTCGTTCGCGAAGGTGGACGGCAAGCCCACCCTCGTCAAGCCGGACCACGTCAACCTCGGTCTGGCCATCGACCTGGTGAAGCCGAACGGCGACCGCCAGCTCGTCGTCGCGGCCATCAAGAAGGCCGAGACGCTGAACTTCTTCGAGTTCTGGCAGGCCTACGAGGACATCGTCCGCCGCGCCCGCGAGGGCAAGCTGACCATGGACGACTTCTCCGGCGTCACGGTCTCCCTGACCAACCCGGGCGGCCTCGGCACGGTCCACTCGGTCCCCCGCCTGATGCCCGGCCAGTCGGTCATCCTCGGCGTCGGCTCCATGGACTACCCGGCCGAATTCCAGGGCACCAGCCAGGACACCCTCAACAAGCTCGGCGTCTCCAAGGTCATGACCCTCACGTCGACCTACGACCACCGGGTCATCCAGGGTGCCGCCTCCGGCGAGTTCCTCCGCCAGGTCGCCAACCTGCTGCTCGGCGAGAACCACTTCTACGACGACATCTTCGAGTCGCTGCGCATCCCCTACGAGCCGGTCCGCTGGCTCAAGGACATCGACGCCAGCCACGACGACGACGTCACCAAGGCCGCCCGCGTCTTCGACCTGATCCACTCCTACCGGGTCCGCGGCCACGTCATGGCCGACACCGACCCGCTGGAGTACACCCAGCGCAAGCACCCCGACCTGGACATCGTCGAGCACGGCCTCACCCTGTGGGACCTGGAGCGCGAGTTCGCCGTCGGCGGCTTCGCCGGCAAGTCGATGATGAAGCTCCGCGACATCCTCGGTGTGCTGCGCGACTCGTACTGCCGCACCACCGGCATCGAGTTCATGCACATCCAGGACCCCAAGCAGCGCAAGTGGATCCAGGACCGGGTGGAGCGCGCGCACTCCAAGCCGGAACGCGAGGAGCAGCTGCGCATCCTGCGCCGCCTGAACGCCGCCGAGGCCTTCGAGACGTTCCTGCAGACGAAGTACGTCGGCCAGAAGCGCTTCTCCCTGGAGGGCGGCGAGTCCGTCATCCCGCTGCTGGACGCGGTCCTGGACTCGGCCGCCGAGTCCCGCCTGGACGAGGTCGTGATCGGCATGGCCCACCGCGGCCGGCTGAACGTCCTCGCCAACATCGTCGGCAAGTCGTACGCGCAGATCTTCCGCGAGTTCGAGGGCAACCTCGACCCGAAGTCGATGCACGGCTCCGGCGACGTGAAGTACCACCTGGGCGCCGAGGGCACCTTCACGGGCCTGGACGGCGAGCAGATCAAGGTCTCGCTGGTCGCGAACCCCTCCCACCTGGAAGCGGTCGACCCGGTCCTGGAGGGCGTCGCGCGCGCCAAGCAGGACATCATCGGCAAGGGCGGCACGGACTTCACGGTCCTGCCCGTCGCGATCCACGGCGACGCGGCCTTCGCGGGCCAGGGCGTGGTCGCCGAGACCCTGAACATGTCGCAGCTGCGCGGCTACCGCACCGGCGGCACGGTCCACATCGTCATCAACAACCAGGTCGGCTTCACCGCCGCCCCGGAGTCCTCGCGTTCCTCCATGTACGCGACGGACGTGGCGAGGATGATCGAGGCCCCGATCTTCCACGTGAACGGCGACGACCCGGAGGCCGTGGTCCGCGTCGCGCGCCTGGCCTTCGAGTTCCGCCAGGCGTTCAACAAGGACGTGGTGATCGACCTCATCTGCTACCGCCGCCGCGGTCACAACGAGTCGGACAACCCGGCCTTCACGCAGCCGCTGATGTACGACCTGATCGACAAGAAGCGCTCGGTGCGCAAGCTGTACACCGAGTCCCTCATCGGTCGCGGCGACATCACCCTGGAAGAGGCCGAGCAGGCCCTGCAGGACTACCAGGGTCAGCTGGAGAAGGTCTTCACGGAGGTCCGCGAGGCCACCTCGCAGCCGGCGGCCGCCGAGCCCTCCGAGCCGCAGCCCGAGTTCCCGGTCACCGTGAACACCGCGGTGACCGCGGAGACCGTCAAGCGGATCGCCGAGTCGCAGGTCAACATCCCCGACCACATCACCGTCCACCCGCGTCTGCTGCCGCAGCTGCAGCGCCGGGCGGCCATGGTCGAGGACGGCACGATCGACTGGGGCATGGGCGAGACCCTCGCGATCGGCTCGCTGCTCCTGGAGAACGTCCCCGTCCGCCTCTCGGGCCAGGACTCGCAGCGCGGCACCTTCGGCCAGCGGCACGCGGTCATCATCGACCGCACCACGGGCGAGGAGTACACGCCGCTGCAGTACCTCGCCGAGGAGCAGTCCCGTCTCAACGTCTACAACTCCCTCCTCTCCGAGTACGCGGCGATGGGCTTCGAGTACGGCTACTCGCTGGCCCGTCCCGACGCGCTCGTGATGTGGGAGGCGCAGTTCGGTGACTTCGTCAACGGCGCGCAGACGGTCGTGGACGAGTTCATCTCCTCCGCCGAGCAGAAGTGGGCGCAGACCTCCGGCGTCGTCCTGCTCCTGCCGCACGGCTACGAGGGCCAGGGCCCGGACCACTCCTCGGCCCGCCCGGAGCGCTTCCTCCAGATGTGCGCGCAGCACAACATGACGGTCGCCATGCCGACGTCGCCGTCGAACTACTTCCACCTCCTGCGGTGGCAGGTGCACAACCCGCACCACAAGCCGCTGGTCGTCTTCACACCGAAGTCGATGCTGCGCCTGAAGGCCGCGGCGGCGAAGGCGGAGGAGTTCACGACGGGCGGCTTCCGCCCCGTCATCGGCGACGCGTCCGTGGACCCGGCCGCCGTCCGCAAGGTCGTCTTCTGCGCCGGCAAGGTCTACTACGACCTCGACGCCGAGCGGAAGAAGCGCGGCGCGACGGACACGGCGATCATCCGCATCGAGCGCCTGTACCCCATCCCGGGTGCCGAGCTCCAGGCGGAGATCGCCAAGTACCCGAACGTCGAGAAGTACCTGTGGGCCCAGGAGGAGCCGGCGAACCAGGGTGCCTGGCCGTTCATCGCGCTCAACCTGATCGACCACCTGGACCTGGCGGTCGGCGCGGACATCCCGCCCGGCGAACGCCTGCGCCGCATCTCCCGCCCGCACTCGTCGTCCCCGGCGGTCGGCTCGGCGAAGCGGCACCAGGCGGAGCAGGAGCAGTTGGCGCGGGAGGTGTTCGAGGCGTGAGCCTCTGACCTCGCCGACGGTCTCTGACCTGGGGCAGCCCGAAGGGCCCGGTTCTCGGATTTCTCCGAGAACCGGGCCCTTCGGCGATCCGGTGTCCGCGTCCGCGCCTGTCAGGTGTACTGGGGTTCGAAGTCCCAAGGGGGGCGCTTGCGGGCACGGGCGGAGACGGTGAGCGGGTGCCGGGCTCCGAGGGTGGCGTCCAGGGCCGACAGCGCCCGGTGCTCGGCCTGCTCGGACTCCGTACGCCGTCCGAGGGCGCGCAGATCAACCGCGAGGGATACGAGGGCGGACAGGGTCAGCGGATGCGCGGGGCCGAGGACGCGGACCGCGCGGTGGACCGTGTCCCGGCCGAGGAGGGCGGCGCCCTCGGGATCGCCCACGAGACCGCGCAGAGCCGAGGCGTTGAGCGCGCAGCCGAGGGTCCAGGGATGGCTGTCCCCCACCGCGTCCGTCATCTCCGCCCGCGCCTGCTCCGCGAGGGCGTGACCCTGCTGACGCTGTCCCGCGTCCCGCAGGATCAGCGCCTGGTTGGCGCGTACCCCGGCGATGAAGGGGTGGCCTTCCGGGAACATCGACTCGTAGCGGGCGACGACGCTCTCGCCGAGTTCCCGGGCCCGGTCGAGGTCGCCGTGTTCGCGGGCGTGGCAGCACAGGCCGGTCGCGAAGATCAGCGTCAGCGGGTGGACCTCGCCCAGCACGCGTTCGGCACGCTCCAGAACACGGGCGAGCAGCGGCCCGGGCTCCTCCCGCATGTCACCGGACGCCCGCATGCCCGTCCCGTGTCGGCACAGGGCCAGATTGTGCTCGGCCCTGAGCGTCTGCGGCTTGTCGTGACCCATCACGACACGGTTCTCGCGCACGTTACCCGCCTGCAGCGACTCGGCCTCGGCGTAACGGCCGAGGAGGCGCAGGTCACCGGCGTACGCGAGCTCCGAACCAAGTGTCCGGGGGTGCCGGGCCCCCAGCAGACGGCGACGGGCCTCGAGGGTGCGCAGGTCGACGTCCCGGGCGTCGTCGTAGCGGCCGAGGAGGCGCAGGGAGACGGCCACGTTGTTCTGGGCGTTGAGGGTGCGGGCGTCCTGGTCACCGAGGAGGTCGCGGTACGTCGCGAGAACACGCTCGGACATCTGCAGGGCCTCCGCGTAGTGACCGAGGCCGCGCAGGTCCGCGGCCAGGCCGCCGAGGGCCCGCAGCAGGTCGCGGTCGCGTTCCCCGCGCTGTTCGAGGTGCCGGACAGCGGCCCGCTCGATCTGCACCGTGCGCTGGTAGTCACCGGCCGCGCGCAGCACATTGGCGTAGTGGTACGTCAGCTCCCAGATGAGCGGGTGGCTCTCGGCGAGCAGCTGCCGCCAGGCTCGCATGGCGCGGCGGCCGAGTTTGACACCCGCCGCGTACTCGCCCGAGAGGTACATGTAGCGCAGGCAGTCGAGGACGAGGGTCTGGACGGCCGCGTCGGTGGTGGCAAGGGCGTCCGCGTACTTCAGGTGCGGCACGATCTCCGCGTAACCGGGCCACCGGGCGGGGTCCCCGGGGCTGCCCGGGTCGGCCGCCGCCAGTGCCCGCCGCACGATGTCGCCGAGTTCCTGCCGCTGCGCGTCGGGGATGTCCCGGCGCACGATCTGGTGGACGGCACGGTGCAGGTAGAAGGTCTCCCGCGCGGGGTCCCCGTCGTGCGGCTCCAGGCGGACCACGGAATAGGTGCGCAGCTGGTTGATCGCCTTGTTCCACAGCAGCGGATCGTTGAGGAGCCCGGCGAGTTGCTCGGGCAGTTCGTCGACCGGCATGTCCTTCAGCAGGCGCACCGGGATGAAGCCCGGCGCGAAGAACGTGCACAGCCGCAGCAGTTCCACGGCCTCCGGGGCGGTCTCCTGAAGCTGGTTGAGGAGGATCGACCAGGCGGTCTGGAAGGCCAGCGGGAAGTCGGCCGAGACCTTCACCACGTCGCTGTCGATGCCGCCCTCCAGCAGGGCGATGTACTGCTCCACCGACAGGTCGGAGTCGTTCAGCCAGCCCGCCGTCTGGTCCAGCAGCAGCGGCAGGTCCTCCAAGGCGTCCGCCAACTGGTCCGCGTCCGGCTCGGTCAGCCGGGGAGCGCGGCTCCGGATGAAGGCGACGGACTCCTCACGCGCGTAGACGGGAATCTCGAGCAGTTGGCTGTTGTGCTCGCTCCACTCCGGGTTGCGGGACGTGATGATCACGTGGCCGGGGCCGGTCGGGAGGAGGTCCCAGATCTGGTCGGGCTCGTCTGCGCCGTCGAGAATCAACAGCCAGCGTGAGTAGGGGTCTCCGCGCCGCAGCGAGTCGCGCACCGCGCGCAGCCGCTCGCCGTACTCCTGTCCCGTCCGCAGCCCGAGTTTCGGAGCGAGCTCGGCCAGCTGACGACGATAGGTGACCCGCCGGTCCGCGTTCACCCACCACACCACGTCGTACTCGGAACCGAACCGGTGCGCGTACTCGGCCGCCATCTGCGTCTTGCCCACCCCGGACATGCCGTACAACGTCACCACCCCGGCACCGGACTCGGCGCCCTGGAGCATGCGGTAGGCGTAGTTGAACAGCGACTCACGGCCGGTGAAACGGGTGTTGCGGCGCGGGACGGCGCCCCAGACGTCGGGCATGGCCGCCGGGAACCGAGGGCCGCGGCGG
>NZ_JBEXVL010000016.1:0-125176 GCF_040638805.1 Streptomyces sp. NPDC005925
GACCAGTGGGTGGACTGGTCGCTGCTGGAGGTGTTGCGGGGCGAGTGCGATCCGGGGTTGTTGGCTCGGGTTGATGTGGTGCAGCCGGCGAGTTTCGCGGTGATGGTGGGGCTGGCGGCTGTGTGGGGTTCGGTCGGTGTCCGGCCGGATGCGGTGCTGGGGCACTCACAGGGGGAGATCGCGGCGGCGTGTGTGGCGGGTGCGTTGTCGCTGGAGGACGCGGCGCGGGTGGTTGCGCTGCGCAGCCAGGCCATCGCGGCGCGACTGTCGGGGCGTGGAGGTATGGCGTCCGTCGCGCTGAGTGAGGAAGAGACTGTCCGGCGGCTGGAGCCGTGGGCGGGCCGGGTGGAGGTCGCCGCGGTCAATGGTCCGTCGTCGGTGGTGATCGCCGGTGATGCGCAGGCGCTGGACGAGGCGCTGGGGGCGCTGTCCGGTGACGGGGTTCGGGTGCGGCGGGTGGCGGTGGACTACGCCTCCCACACCCGGCATGTGGAGGACATCCGGGACACCCTCGCCGAGGTGCTCGCACCCATCAACGCGCAAGCTCCGACGGTGCCGTTCTACTCGACCGTGACGGGCGGCTGGGTGGAGGACGCGGGCGTGCTGGATGCCGCGTACTGGTATCGCAACCTGCGTCATCAGGTGCGCTTCGGCCCGGCTGTGACGGAGCTCCTGGGCGGCGGGCATGGAGTGTTTGTCGAGGTCAGCGCCCATCCGGTGCTGGTCCAGCCGGTCACCGAGATCGTTGACGACGCTGGCGCTGATGCTGTGGTGACCGGGACGTTGCGCCGGGAGGATGGTGGCCTGCGGCGGCTGTTGGCCTCGATGGCGGAGCTGTTCGTCCGAGGGGTCCGTGTGGACTGGGCGGCCGTGTTGCCCCCCGGCGCCGGAGCCGCTCGGGTCGAGTTGCCGACGTATGCCTTCGACCACCAGCACTACTGGCTTCAGCCGGCCGAGTCGACCTCTGACGCGGCCTCGTTGGGGCAGACGGCGGCTGATCATCCGTTGTTGGGTGCGGTGGTGCGGTTGCCGCAGTCGGACGGGTTGGTGTTCACGTCGCGGTTGTCGTTGCGGTCGCATCCGTGGCTGGCCGATCACGCGATCGGTGGGGTGGTGGTCGTGCCGGGGACGGTGTATGTCGACGTGGCGGTGCGGGCCGGGGACGAGTTCGGCTGTGGTGTGCTGGAAGAGCTGGTGATCGAGGCGCCGTTGGTGCTGCCGGAGCGTGGCGGCGTACGGCTGCAGGTGTCGGTCGGCGGTGCGGGTGAGGACGGGTCGCGCACGGTGGAGGTGTACTCGCTGCGCGAGGACGCTGCCGGTGAGGGTGATGAGGCGTGGACGCGGCACGCCACCGGCCTGCTGTCGGCGGCCACGGTTCCGGCGGGTGGTGACGCGGGCTTCGATTTCGCCGCCTGGCCGCCGTCGGGTGCACGGCCGGTCGAGGTCGGGGACTTCTACGGTGGCCTCTCCGAGCGGGGTTATGACTATGGTCCGGCCTTCCAAGGCATCCGGGCCGTGTGGCAGCGCGGGGAGGAGACGTTCGCCGAGGTTGTCCTGCCGGAGGAGCAGCGGGGGGAGGCCGGCAGGTTCGGCATTCATCCCGCCTTGCTGGATGCGGCTCTGCAGGCCGGGACGATTGGTGCCGGGCCGGACAGGGGGGCCGGGGAGTCCGGTGAGGCCACGTTGGCGTTCGCGTGGAACGGGCTGGTGCTGCATGCCGCGGGTGCTTCGGCGTTGCGGGTGAGGGTCGCACCGTCCGGTCCGGACGCGCTGTCGTTTCAGGCGGCGGACGCGACCGGTGGCCTGGTCCTGACGCTGGACTCGTTGGTGTCCCGGGCGGTGTCGGCGGAGCAGTTGGGGTCGGCGGGGGCGGCGGACGCGGTCGTCGCCGACTCGCTGTTCCGCGTCGACTGGACCGAGCTGCCTCCGGGACAACAAGAGGTTGCCCCTTCGCCCTCATGGGTGTCGGTGACTACTGCCGACGACGTGACCGCTCTGGCGGGGAGCGGCGACGCACCGGAAATGGCCGTCCTGGAGGCCGTACAACACGGGGGAGAGGGTGCCGTACTGGCGTTGTCCTCCCAGGTGCTGGGCGTCGTACAGGCGTGGCTGTCGGAACCCGGGCTGGAGGAGTCGCGGCTGGTCGTGGTGACCCGGGGTGCCGTGCCCGCCGGCGGTGACGGCGCGGTGACCGATCCGGCCGGGTCGGCGGTGTGGGGTCTGGTCCGTGCCGCCCAAGCGGAGCACCCGGACCGGATCGTTCTGATGGATGCCGATCCTGCCGCCGAAGTCAGTGCCGGAGACGGAGGCTTGGGGCCGTTTCCGGGCGCCGCGGTGGTCGGTGAGGAGCCGCAGCTCGCCGTACGCGGAACGACCCTCTTCGTCCCCCGGCTCGCCCGCGTCACCGATGAGGCGTCGGACGCGCCGCACGCGTTCGGGCCGGAGGGCACGGTCCTGGTCACGGGCGGCGGGTCGTTGGGTGCGCTGGCGGCCCGGCACCTCGTGGTCCGGTATGGGGTGCGGCATGTAGTGCTGGCGAGTCGGCGTGGTCGGGATGCCGTGGGTGTGGCGGAGTTGGCCGTCGAACTGGCCGAGCACGGGGCCGTTGTGTCGGCGGTGGCCTGTGATCTGTCCGATCGTGACCAGGTGCGGGTTCTGCTGGGGTCGGTGTCGGAGGAGCGTCGGCTGAGCGGTGTGGTGCACACGGCCGGGGTGTTCGATGCGGGTGTGATCGGGGCGTTGACGCGGGAGCGGCTGGGCAGGGTGTTCGCGCCGAAGGTGGACGCGGTGCGGCATCTCGATGAGCTGACCCGTGGCCTGGACCTGGACGCTTTCGTCGTGTACTCGTCCGCGTCGTCCGTGTTCCTGGGCGCCGGGAGTGGTGGTTACGCGGCGGCGAACGCGTACCTGGACGGGTTGATGGCGCGTCGCCGTGCGGCGGGCCTGCCGGGACTGTCGCTGGCCTGGGGCACATGGAAGTACGCGACCAACATGACCGGTCACCTCAGCGGCGTGGACCAGGAGCGCATGAGCCGGCGCGCGAACCGTGACGGGGTCGTGGTGCTCGAACCCGCCGAGGGCATGGCGCTGTTCGATGCCGCTCTGGGGTCCGGCGAGGCGTTGCTGGTGCCGGTCAAGCTGGACCTGCGGGCGCTGCGCGGTCAGGCGGTGACCGGGGGCGGGGTGCCGCATCTGCTGCGCGGCCTGGTCCCGGTGGGCCGGCAGCTCGCGCACACGACGGACGCCGGGGGTGAGCATCGGCGACTGTCGGAGAGGCTTGCCGGACTCGACACGTCGGAACAGGAATCACTCCTGCTCGACCTGGTCCGTACGCAGGCCGCGGCCGTGCTGGGGCACAACGGGCCGGACGGTGTGCGGGCGGAGACGGCGTTCAGGGACGCCGGGTTCGACTCGCTGACGTCGGTGGAGCTGCGCAACCGGATGCGTGCGGCGACCGGTCTGAGACTTCCCGCCACGCTGGTCTTCGACCACCCGACCCCGCGGGCCCTCGCCGCCCACCTCCTCGGCGAGCTCGGGGTCACCGACGACGTGCTGTCCCGTGTGCACGCGAAACTGGAGGACGTCGAGTCGCTCATCGCGGTGCTGAATCTCGACGATTCCATGAAATCCAGTATCGCGCTCCGCCTTCAGGCTCTGGTGGCGAGGTGTAACGGAATGATCGACCGGACGGACCTTTCCACGGTGGCGGACCAGTTGGAATCCGCGTCGGCCGACGAGGTTTTCGAATTCATCGACGACGAACTCGGGCTCGTTTGATTTTCAGTTCGGGTAGTGACGTTTCCGGCACACTTTCGTGAGGACTGAAGAATGGCCACGGACGAGAAACTCCTCAAGTACCTCAAGCGCGTCACGACCGAGTTGCACAACCTGCGGAAGCAGGGTTCGCGGCATGCCGACGAGCCGGTGGCCATCGTCGGAATGGCGTGCCGTCTGCCGGGTGGGGTGGCGGGGCCGGAGGATCTGTGGCGGCTGGTGTCCGAGGGCCGGGACGCGGTGTCGGGATTTCCCGAGGACCGGGGCTGGGATCTGGAGAACCTGTTCCACCCGGACCCCGACCACGCGGGTACTTCGTACGCCGACGAAGGCGGATTCCTTCACGAGGCCGGTCGGTTCGACGCCGGACTCTTCGGGATCTCACCGCGTGAGGCGCTGGCGATGGACCCTCAGCAGCGGCTCCTGCTGGAGACGTCCTGGGAGGCTCTGGAACGCACGGGCGTCGACCCGGTCTCCTTGAAGGGCACCGATGTCGGGGTGTTCGCCGGGGTGTCCGGTCTGGGTTACGGGGCCGGTGCGGGCGCGCTGGCGCCCGAGCTGGAGAGTTTCGCGGGCACCGGGGTGGCGCCGAGTGTGGCGTCCGGACGGGTGTCGTACGTCTTCGGCTTCGAGGGTCCCGCCGTCACCGTGGACACGGCCTGTTCGACGTCCCTCGTCGCCATCCACCTGGCGGCGCAGGCGCTGCGGCAGGGCGAGTGCTCGATGGCGCTGGCCGGCGGTGCCACCGTGATGTCGTCCCCCGGCACCTTTGTGGCGTTCTCCCGCCAGCGGGGGATGGCCGCGGACGGCCGGTGCAAGGCGTACGCGGACGGCGCGGACGGAATGGGGCTGGCCGAGGGCGTCGGCGTGGTGGTGCTGGAGCGGCTGTCGGTGGCGCGGGAGCGCGGGCATCGGGTGCTGGCGGTGCTGCGGGGCAGCGCCGTGAACCAGGACGGTGCGTCGAACGGGTTGACGGCTCCGAACGGTCCGTCGCAGCAGCGCGTGATCCGCAAGGCGCTGGCCAGTGCCGGGCTGGTCGCGGCCGATGTGGACGTCGTGGAAGGGCACGGGACCGGTACGGCCCTCGGGGACCCGATCGAGGCGCAGGCGCTGCTGGCGACGTACGGACAGGGCCGGGAAGCCGGACACGCCCTCTGGCTGGGCTCGTTGAAGTCGAACATCGGTCACGCCCAGGCGGCGGCGGGCGTGTCCAGCGTGATCAAGATGGTGCAGGCACTGCGGTACGGCGTCATGCCCCCCACACTGCACGCGCGGCAGCCCACGACGGAGGTGGACTGGTCGGCGGGCGAGGTGAAGCTGCTGACCGAGGCCCGGGACTGGCCGCAGCACGGCCGTCCCCGCCGGGCCGGTGTCTCGTCGTTCGGCATCAGTGGCACGAACGCGCACCTGATCCTGGAGGAAGCACCCGCCGAGGACCAGGACCGGCGGCAGGACCAGGACAAGAACCAGGGTCAGGACCAGGACCGGGAGCTGGAGCGGGATCCGGGGCTGGACGGGGATCGGGAGTGGGACGTGGCCCCCGGCGGGGCACCTTCCGCCGGTGTGGTGGTGCCGCTGGTGGTGTCGGCGCGGAGTACGGCGTCCCTGGCGGGCCAGGCCGAGCGGCTGGCGGCGTACCTCAAGAGGTCGGGCATCGAGGGGCCGGACATCGAGGAGGGGCCGGGCAGGGAGGGGACGGGCGCCGAGGGCCCAGCCTTGGAGAGGCCGGGCGTCGCGGGGCCGGGCATCGAGAACGCGGACGGCAAGGGCGCCGGTGGGGTGTCGCCGGCGGCTGTGGCCGGGGCGTTGCTGTCGGGCCGTGCGGTGCTGGGTGAGCGTGCGGTGGTGGTGGCCGGTTCGCGGGGGGAGGCGCTGGCCGGTCTGACGGCGCTGGCGCGGGGGGAGAGGGCTCCGAACCTGGTGTCCGGCAGTGCGGCCGGTTCGGGCGGGCCTGGCAAGGTGGTGTGGGTATTCCCTGGGCAGGGCTCGCAGCGGGTGGGGACGGGACGGGAACTGTACGACCGGTACCCGGTGTTCGCACAGGCCCTGGACGAGGCGTGTGAGCGGCTGGACGCGTGCCTGGCCGGGTGGGTGGACCACTCGGTACGGGACGTGCTTCTGGGCCTGGTGCCCCGAAGCGCCGAACTCCTGGACCAGACGGTGTTCACACAGACCGGCCTGTTCGCCGTACAGAGCGCCCTGTTCCGGCTGGTGGAGTCCTGGGGCGTACGGCCCGGCATGGTGATCGGGCACTCGGTGGGCGAGATCACCGCCGCGTACGCGGCGGGCGCGTTGTCGTTGCGGGACGCGGCACGGGTGGTCGCGGCCCGGGGCCGGCTGATGCAGGCCCTGCCCCCGGGCGGGGCGATGGTGGCGGTCGCCGCCGGCGAGGAGGAGATCGCCGGGCTGATGGGCGAGAGCGTCGAGATCGCCGCGGTCAACGGCCCGTCCGCGGTGGTGCTCTCCGGCGAGCGGGACGCGGTGCTCGCGGCAGCTGCCCGGCTGCGGGAGCGGGGACACCAGACGAAACGGCTGACGGTCTCGCACGCGTTCCACTCCCGGCGCATGGAACCCATGACGGCCGAGTTCACCGCAGAGCTGGACGGCGTGGAGTGGCGGCAGCCGGTGATCCCGGTGATCTCGAACGTGACCGGCCGTCCGGCCGGTCACGGTGAGCTCGCCGACCCGCGGTACTGGGCCGAGCACGTACGCCGGCCGGTGCGGTTCGCCGAGGGGATCGCCGCAGCGGTGGAGTGCGGCGGCACGCTGTTCGTGGAACTGGGCCCGGGCGCGGCCCTGACCGGACTGGTCGCCGAGACCGTCGACGGGGCGGTCGAGGCGGGCGGTACGAGCGGCACGGCTGACACAGCCACTGCGGTCGGTCCGGTCGGTCCGGTCGGTCCGGTCGGCCCGGTCGGCCCGGCGGCGTGCTTCGCGGCGCTGCGGGACGGCCGTCCGGAGGAACAGACATTGCTGGCCGCGATGGCGGAGCTGTTCGTGCGGGGCGTCGCCGTGGACTGGGCCAGGGCCCTCCCCGTGGCCGCCACGCCCATACCGGTGGACCTGCCGGACCTGCCGACGTACGCCTTCGACCACCGGCGCTACTGGCTGGAGCCCGCCGGCGCGGTGACCGACGCGGCGTCGCTGGGGCAGGAGGCCGCCGACCATCCGCTGCTCGGTGCGGTGGTGCGGTTGCCGCAGTCGGGCGGGATGGTGTTCACGTCGCGGTTGGCGCTTCGGTCGCATCCGTGGCTGGCGGACCACCGGGTCGGTGGCGTGGTGCTCGTCCCCGGCACCGCGTTGGTGGAGTTGGCGGTGCGGGCCGGCGACGAGGCCGGGTGCGGGGTGCTGGAGGAGCTCGTCATCGGGGCGCCGCTGGTGCTGCCCGAGCGCGGCGGGGTGCGGTTGCAGGTCGCGGTGGGCGGCCCGGGTGAGGACGGGTCGCGCACGGTGGAGGTGTACTCGCTGCGCGAAGACGCCGGGGGAGGTGACGAGGTGTGGACGCGGCACGCCACCGGCCTGCTGTCGGCGGTCACGGTTCGGACGGCTGATGACACGGGCTTCGACTTCGCCGCCTGGCCGCCGCCCGGTGCGCAGCCGATGGACAGGGACCCCGGAGACTTCTACGGCGACCTGCTCGAGCGTGGTTACGGCTACGGCCCGGCGTTCCAGGGCGTACGGGCGGTGTGGCGGCGCGGCGAGGAACTCTTCGCCGAGGTCGCCCTGCCCGAGGAGCAGCGGGTGCAGGCCGGGAGGTTCGACCTCCACCCCGCGCTGCTGGACGCCGCCCTGCACACCGGGATGTTCGGTGCCGACGCGGACTCCCATGCGGAGGAGCCCGGCGAGGCGGTGCTGCCGTTCGCGTGGAACGGGCTGGTGCTGCATGCCGCGGGTGCCGCGGCGCTGCGGGTACGGCTGGTGTCCGACGGACCCGGCGCGGTATCGCTGCAGGCGGCGGACGAGGCCGGTCGCCCGGTCCTGACGCTGGATTCGTTGGTGTCCCGGGCAGTGTCGGCGGAGCAGTTGGGGTCGGCGGGGGCGGCGGGCGCGGTGGCCGCCGACTCGCTGTTCCGGGTCGACTGGACCGAGCTGCCTGCACCACGGGAGGTCGCGCTCTCGCCTGCCTGGGCGGCGGTGGCCACGGCGGAGGACGTGACGGCTCTGGCCGGTGGCGCCGAGGTCCCGGCGGTGGCGGTGATGGAAGCCGTCGGCTCGGACGAGCAGCCGGATGCCGTCCTGGCCCTGTCCTCGCGGGTGTTGGGGGTCGTGCAGGCGTGGCTGTCCGGGGCGGGGCTGGAGGAGTCGCGGCTGGTGGTGGTGACGCGGGGTGCGGTGCCCGCGGGCGGTGACGGCGCGGTGACCGATCCGGCCGGGTCGGCGGTGTGGGGTCTGGTCCGTGCCGCCCAGTCCGAGAACCCCGACCGGATCGTCCTGCTCGACATTGACCCGACCACCGACGCCGAGTGGGGACCCGTACTGGGTGCGGTGCTGGGTGGAGACGAGCCGCAGCTCGCGGTGCGGGGGACGGCTCTGTTCGCGCCGCGGCTGGTGCGTGCGCGGGGTGAGGTTCCGGAGGGGCCGGTTGTGTTGCGGCCGGGTGGGACTGTGCTGGTCACGGGTGGTACCGGGTCGTTGGGTGCGTTGGTGGCCCGTCACCTTGTCGCTCGGTACGGGGTGCGGCGTTTGGTGCTGGCGAGTCGGCGGGGTCCGGATGCCGAGGGTGTGGCGGAGTTGGTGGCCGAGCTGACCGGGCTGGGTGTTGCGGTGTCGGTGGTGGCGTGTGATGTGTCCGAGCGTGCGCAGGTGGAGGCGTTGCTGGGGTCGGTGCCGGACGCGTATCCGCTGTCCGGTGTGGTGCACATGGCGGGTGTGCTGGACGACGGTGTGATCGGGGCGTTGACGCCGGAGCGGCTTGCGAGGGTGTTCGGGCCGAAGGTGGACGCGGTGCGGCATCTGGACGAGCTGACGCGGGGTCTCGATCTCGACGCGTTCCTCGTCTTCTCGTCCGCCTCTGGAGTGTTCGGATCTGCCGGTCAGGGCAACTACGCGGCGGCGAACGCGTACCTGGACGGGCTGATGGCGAATCGCCGTGCGACCGGCCTGCCCGGACAGTCGCTGGCCTGGGGCCTGTGGGAGCAGACCGCCGGCATGACCGCCCACCTCGACGGGGTCGACCAGGCGCGTGCCGGCCGCAGTGGAGTGCTGGCGATCACGCCCACGGAGGGTATGGCGTTGTTCGACGCCGCTGTGGGGTCGGGCGAGGCGTTGTTGGTGCCGGTCAAGCTGGACCTGCGGGCGTTGCGTACTCAGGCCGTGTCCGGGGGTGGGGCTGTTCCGCATGTGTTGCGGGGTCTGGTGCGGGTGGGTCGGCAGTCGGTCCGAGAGGCCGGCGCCGGAGGTGGCGGGTTGGCCCGTCGGCTGGCCGGGCTTGCGGTGGGGGAGCGGGAGGCGTTGCTCTTGGACGTGGTGCGTACGGAGGCTGCGGCTGTGCTGGGGTACGGCGGGCCGGAGGGGGTGCGGGCGGATACGGCGTTCAAGGACGCCGGGTTCGACTCGCTGACGTCGGTGGAGCTGCGCAACCGGATGCGTGAGGCGACCGGCCTGAAACTCCCCGCCACGCTCGTCTTCGACTACCCCACCCCGCTGGCGCTCGCCCGTCACCTGCGTGACGAGCTGGGTGACGCGGCGGTCGCCGCACCTGCACCGGTGGTGACCGTTGTCGCCGACCCGGACGAACCGATCGCGATCGTCGGGATGGCGTGCCGGTTGCCGGGTGGTGTGGCCGGGCCGGAGGATCTGTGGCGGATGGTGTGTGAGGGCCGCGAGGGAATGTCCGCGTTCCCCGACGACCGGGGCTGGAATCTGGAGGACCTGTTCGACTCCGACCCCGACCGCAACGGGACCTCCTACACCGATCAGGGTGGTTTCCTGCGAGGCGCTGGCCTCTTCGACGCGGGCTTCTTCGGCATCTCGCCTCGCGAGGCGCTGGCCATGGATCCCCAACAACGGCTGCTGCTCGAGACCTCCTGGGAAGCGCTCGAACGCACCGGCATCGACCCCGCCTCGCTGAAGGGCACCGACGTCGGCGTCTTCGCCGGAGTGTCCAGCCAGGGCTACGGGACCGGCGTGGTCGCGCCGGACCTGGAGGGTTTCGCCAGCACGGGTACGGCGTCGAGTGTGGCGTCGGGCCGGGTGTCGTACGTCTTCGGCTTCGAGGGCCCTGCGGTCACGGTGGACACGGCGTGTTCGTCGTCGCTGGTGGCGATGCATCTGGCGGCGCAGTCGCTGCGGCAGGGCGAATGCTCGATGGCGTTGGCAGGCGGCGTGACGGTGATGGCCACGCCCGTGACCTTCGTCGAGTTCTCCCGGCAGCGGGGCCTGGCGGGCGACGGTCGGTGCAAGGCGTACGCGGACGGTGCCGACGGCACGGGCTGGTCCGAGGGCGTGGGTGTCGTCGTGCTGGAACGGTTGTCGGTGGCGCGGGAGCGTGGGCACCGGGTGCTGGCGGTGGTGCGTGGGTCGGCGGTGAATCAGGACGGTGCGTCGAACGGTCTGACGGCTCCGAACGGTCCGTCGCAGCAGCGGGTGATTCGCCGGGCGTTGGCGAGTGCCGGTCTTTCGCCGTCGGACGTGGATGTGGTGGAGGGCCACGGCACGGGCACGGTGCTGGGTGATCCGATCGAGGCGCAGGCGTTGCTGGCGACGTACGGGCAGGGGCGGGAGTCCGGGCGGCCTTTGTGGCTGGGGTCGCTGAAGTCGAACATCGGGCACACCCAGGCGGCTGCGGGTGTGGCCAGTGTGATCAAGACGGTGCAGGCGTTGCGACATGGTGTGATGCCGCCCACTTTGCACGTGGAGGAGCCCACGCGGCAGGTGGACTGGTCGGTGGGTGCGGTGGAGTTGTTGACCGAGGCGCGGGAGTGGGTGCGGGGGGATCGTCCTCGGCGGGCGGGGGTTTCGTCGTTCGGTGTCAGTGGCACGAACGCGCACCTGATCCTCGAGGAGGCACCTGTTGAGGAGGTGCAGCGGGCACCTGTGTCCGTGGGCGTCGTGCCGTTGGTGGTGTCGGCGCGCAGTGCGGGGTCGTTGGCGGGGCAGGCGGGTCGGCTCGCGGCCTACGTCGAGAGTCCGGACGGAGTGTCGCTGGGGGATGTCGCCGGGGTGTTGGTGACCGGTCGTGCGGTGCTGGACCGGCGGGCTGTGGTGGTGGCGGGTTCGGAGGGGGAGGCGCTGGCGGGGCTGGGGGCGTTGGCGCGGGGTGAGGGTGCGGCCGGTGTGGTGTCCGGACGTGTCGCTGTTGCGGGGGTGCCGGGCAAGACCGTGTGGGTGTTTCCGGGTCAGGGTTCGCAGTGGGTGGGGATGGGGCGTGAGCTGCTGGACTCTTC
This sequence comes from Streptomyces sp. NPDC005925, assembly GCF_040638805.1. Taxonomy (NCBI): domain Bacteria; kingdom Bacillati; phylum Actinomycetota; class Actinomycetes; order Kitasatosporales; family Streptomycetaceae; genus Streptomyces; species Streptomyces sp. NPDC005925. Next base: position 11,160 of record NZ_JBEXVL010000016.1, read on the forward strand.
GCCGGTCTTCGCCGGCCGGATCCAGGAGTGTGCGGCGGCGTTGGGGCGGTGGATGGACTGGTCGCTGTTGGAGGTGTTGAGGGGCGAGTGCGGTCCCGACTTGCTGGATCGTGTTGATGTGGTGCAGTCGGCGAGTTTCGCGGTGATGGTGGGGCTGGCGGCTGTGTGGGGTTCGGTCGGTGTCCGGCCGGATGCGGTGCTGGGGCACTCACAGGGGGAGATCGCGGCGGCGTGCGTCGCGGGTGCGCTGTCGCTGGAGGACGCTGCACGGGTGGTGGCGCTGCGCAGCCAGGCCATCGCCGCGCGGCTGTCGGGGCGTGGGGGTATGGCGTCCGTCGCGTTGAGCGAGGAGGAGGCGAGCGTACGGCTGGAGCCGTGGGCGGGCCGGGTGGAGGTCGCCGCGGACAACGGTCCGTCGTCGGTCGTGATCGCGGGTGACGCGGCTGCCCTGGAGGAGGCGCTGGAGTCGCTGTCCGCCGACGGTGTGCGGGTGCGGCGGGTTGCGGTGGATTACGCCTCCCACACCCGGCATGTGGAGGACATCCGGGACACCCTCGCCGAAGCACTGGCCGGCGTGACGGCGCAGGCGCCGACGGTGCCGTTCTACTCGACCGTGACGGGTGGCTGGGTGGAGGACGCCGGGGTGCTGGATGCCGGCTACTGGTATAGGAACCTGCGGCAGCAGGTGAGCTTCGGCCCGGCCGTGGAAGACCTTCTCGGCCGCGGACACGGGGTGTTCGTGGAGGTCAGCGCCCATCCGGTGCTCGTCCAGCCGATCACCGAGATCGTGGACGGTGCGCAGGCTGACGCGCTTGTGACCGGGACGTTGCGCCGTGATGACGGTGGCCTGCGGCGGCTGTTGGCCTCGATGGCGGAGCTGTTCGTCCGAGGGGTCGGTGTGGACTGGGCGGCCATGCTGCCCGCCGGAGCCGGAGCCGGAGCCGGAGCCGGAGCCGGAGCCGGAGCCGGAACCGCTCCTGTCGAGTTGCCGACGTATGCCTTCGACCACCAGCACTACTGGCTTCAGCCCTCCGCGCCGGACGCTGACGCGGCGTCGATGGGGCTGGCCGGTGCCGATCACCCGATGCTGGGCGCGGTGGTGCGGTTGCCGCACTCCGACGGGTTGGTGTTCACCTCGCGGCTGTCGCTGCGGTCGCATCCGTGGCTGGCCGATCACCGGGTCGGCGGTGTGGTGCTGGTCCCGGGCACCGGACTGGTGGAGCTGGCGGTGCGGGCGGGAGACGAGTGCGGCTGCGGGGTGCTGGAAGAGCTGGTGATCGAGGCGCCCTTGGTGGTTCCCGAGCGTGGCGGGGTGCGGGTGCAGATCGTGGTCGGCGGCCCGGGAGGGACCGGATCGCGCACGGTGGACGTGTACTCGCTGCGTGAGGACGCAGCCGATGACGGCGGCGCGGACGCGTGGACGCGGCACGCCACCGGCATGCTGTCGACCGTGGTACGGCCGGCCGATGGGACCACCGGGTTCGACTTCGCCGCTTGGCCACCGCCCGGTGCGCAGCCGGTGGACATCGACGGTGGCTACGGGCTGCTCGCGGAAGGCGGTTACGGGTACGGCCCGGCGTTCCGGGGCGTACGGGCGGTCTGGCGTCGCGGGGACGACATCTTCGCCGAGGTCGCCCTGCCCGAGCAGGAACGCGGAGAGGCCGCCAGGTTCGGTATCCATCCCGCCCTGCTGGACGCGGCCCTGCACTCGACCTTGCTCGACGCCATGGCGGCTCTCACAGCGGCGGACGGCGACGGCGACGGGAACAACAGCGGCAAGGGCGAAGCGGACGACGGGCTGGAGCTCCGGCTGCCGTTTGCGTGGAACGGGCTGGCACTGCACGCGGCCGGTGCCTCGGTGTTGCGCGTGCGCGTCGGACGGCCCGAGCCGGACGCCCTGTCGCTCGAGGCGGTGGACGAGGCGGGCGGTCTGGTCGTGACGATGGACTCGCTGGTGGGCCGGGCGGTGTCCACGGAGCAGTTGGAGACGGCTGCCGCCGCTCGTGCCGACTCGCTGTTCCGGGTGGAGTGGACCGAACTGCCCCCTGTTCAGGGACCCCCGCCGTCCTGGGTGGCGGTGTCCACCGCGGAAGAGGTGGCGACTCTGGCCGACGACGTGCTCTCGGGCGCCGACGCTCCGGCCCTGGCTGTCCTGAAGGCCGTCGGAAGCGGGGACTCCGAGGGCGACGAGGACGCCGTACTGGCCCTGGCCACCCGCGTGTTGGATGTGGTGCAGTGCTGGCTGGCCGGGGCCGGGCTGGAGGAGTCGCGGCTGGTGGTCGTGACCCGGGGCGCGGTACCCGCCGGCGGTGACGGCACGTTGACGGACCCCGCCGGGGCGGCGGTGTGGGGTCTGGTCCGTGCGGCCCAAGCAGAGCACCCGGATCGGATCGTCCTGCTGGACATCGATCCCGCTGCTGAAGACAGTGCCGGGGACAGTGCCGCCGACGGGGACGGGGACGGGGACGGGGACGGGGACGGGGATGGGGACGGAAGCCTGGAGGCGGTGCTAAGCGCGGCGATGGCCGGCGACGAACCGCAGCTCGCGGTCCGCGGTACGGCTCTGTTCCTGCCCCGCCTCGCCCGCGCCACCGTCCAGGCCCCGGACGCGGCATCCACGGTGTTCGGACCGGAGGGCACGGTCCTGGTCTCGGGTGCCGGTTCGCTGGGTGCCCTGGCGGCCCGGCATCTGGTCACGGGGCACGGGGTACGCCACCTGCTGCTGGCCAGCCGGCGCGGTCCGGACGCCGAGGGCGTACCGGAGCTGATCGCCGAACTGGCCGAGCACGGTGCCGTGGTGTCGGCGGTGGCCTGCGATCTGTCCGACCGCGATCAGGTGCGGGGGCTGCTGGCGTCGGTGCCGGGGGAGCACCCCCTGACCGGTGTGGTGCACACGGCAGGCGTGACGGACGACGGCGTGATCGGGACGCTGACCCCGGAGCGGTTGGCGAGGGTGTTCGCGCCGAAGGTGGACGCGGTGCGGCACCTCGACGATCTCACGCGGGGCCTGGACCTGAAGGCGTTCGTCGTCTACTCCTCCGTCTCGGCGGTGTTCATGGGCGCCGGGAGCGGCAGTTATGCGGCGGCGAACGCGTTCCTGGACGGGGTGATGGCGCGTCGCCGTGCGGCGGGTCTGCCCGGGCTGTCGCTGGCCTGGGGACTGTGGGAGCAGACGAGGGGTATGGCGGCCGGCACCGACGAGCTGACCAGGGCCCGGATGAACCGGCGCGGCGGTCTGCGGGCCATGTCACCGGCGGAGGGCATGGAGCTCTTCGACGCCGCTGTCGCGTCCGGCCGGGCCCTGTTGGTGCCGGCCAAGCTGGACCTGCGGGGCGTGCGTGCCGACGCGGCCGCCGGTGGTGGAGTCCCGCACCTGTTGCGCGGCCTCGTACGGGCAGGCCGACAGCAGGCGCACACGGGCGGCAGCGGTGACGAGCACCCCCGGCTGCACGAGCGGCTGGCCGGACTGTCGGCCGAGGAGCAGGCGAAGGTCCTGCTGGACCTGGTGCGGGCCCAGGTGGCCGCCGTCCTGGGCTACGGGGCGACGTACCAGATCGACGCGGACCAGGGGCTTTTCGAGATCGGCTTCGACTCCCTCACCGCCATCGAGTTGCGCAACCGGCTCCGCAACATCACCGAACGGAAACTCTCCCCCAGCCTGGTGTTCGACTGCCCGACGCCCGGAATGCTCGCCGCGCATCTGCGGGAACTGCTGTGCGTGGAACAGTCCGCGAATCCCTTGGCAATGTCCGTGTGAATGACATGAATGACATGAATGACATGAGTGCACATGACGGCACGTGACGGCATATGAATGTTCGCATTCGCCTGAAAGAGAGTGATGACGTGTTCGACGTGGGAACCTACCTCGAGCGGATCGGCTGCGGCGGAGAGACCGCTGTGAATGTCGCGACGTTGCGGAAGCTGCACAAGAACCATCTCATGAACATTCCGTACAACGGGGCCGGCCAGGATCTCCGTGACGGAATACGCCTCGTCGGCCTCGACGAGCATGCCCTGTTCGAGACGCGCATCGTGGGCGGCCAGGGCGGCACCTGCTTCGAACTGGCCCGGCTGTTCAACCGACTGCTCCGCGAACTGGGCTACGACGTCACCCTGCTGGCGGGCAGCACCGCCGAAGGCCGGGAGAACTTCGGACTCGACGTGGAGCACATGTTCAACCGCGTCGCCCTGAACGGTCAGGAGTGGCTCGTGGACGTCGGTTATCCGGGCCCCAACTACATCGAGCCCCTGCTCGTCTCGGACGAGGTGCAGACCCAGTACGGATGCCAGTACCGCCTGGTCGAGCAGCGCCGGCCGGAGTCCGGGCAGAGGCCCGGGCCAGGGGCCGGGTTCGCCCTGCAGCGCCGGGGGCGGGTCAGCCGTTGGAGCGTCGTCTACACCTTCACGACGAAGCCCCGGCAGTGGAGTGACTGGCAGGAACTCGAGGACCACCTGAACCGGGAGTACGCGTCGGAGGCGTCCGTCGAGTCCCCGGAATCCGAAGCGTGCCCGATAGCCCGGGGGACGGACCGTCTCTTCCGGGAGATCGAGGAGGACACGCGGAAGCACAACGGTCAGGACGTGCTGTGCGGCCGGGCTCTGGAGAACGGCCAGGTCGTCATGAAAGGGCGCCGGTATCTGACGGTCCGCGACGGGCGTGAGGAAGTGCACACCATCACGGACGACGACGAGCAGCGGAATCTGATCGACCGCATTCTTTCCGGCACATTCGGCTGAATCCCCGGCCCCAAAGCCACGTGCTGCACGCCATCGCGCCCCGGCCCACCGCGCTCCATGCCACAGCCTCACACCCCCAGGCCTCATGCCGATCACGCGGTTCCGTCTCACACAGCCCCACCCCGCAGAGCCCGGTTGCGCACAACCCCGTTCCGCATTCGCACTGATCCATTCCTGTAAGGGGGAAAAGATGGGCGGACCTGCGACGGCCTCCGTTCCGTTGCGGCTCGGAAATCACTCCTACGACGTGCTCATCGGGCCGGGGGTGCGCACGTCGCTTCCCGGCATCGTCCGGCGGCTGGGCGCCGGGCGGGCCGTCGTCGTGTCGGCCCGCCCGGCGGAATGGGTGCCCGACACCGGTGTGGAAACCCTGCTGCTGCCCGCCCGGGACGGTGAGCGGGACAAGACCCTCGCCACGGTCGAGGCCCTGTGCGGCGAGTTCGTCCGGTTCGGGCTCACCCGGTCCGACGTCGTCGTCTCCTGCGGCGGCGGAACCACGACGGACGTGGTGGGGCTGGCCGCGGCGCTGTACCACCGGGGTGTCGCCGTGGTCCATCTCCCCACGTCGCTGCTCGCTCAGGTGGATGCCGGCGTGGGCGGGAAGACGGCGGTGAACCTGCCGGCCGGCAAGAACCTGGTCGGCGCGTACTGGCAGCCCAGCGCGGTGCTGTGCGACACGGACTACCTGTCGACCCTGCCGCCCAGGGAACTGCGGAACGGCCTCGGTGAGATCGCCCGCTGCCACTTCATCGGCGCGCCGGACCTGCGCGGGCTGCCGCTGGCGGAACAGATCACCGCCGGAGTGTCGCTCAAGGCCCGCGTCGTGGAGCGGGACGAGCGGGACACCGGCGCGCGCCACATCCTCAACTACGGCCACACGCTGGGCCATGCCCTGGAGCAGGCGACCGGCTTCGCCCTGCGCCACGGCGAGGCGGTGGCGATCGGCACGGTCTTCGCGGGGCGGCTCGCCGGCGCTCTGGGCCGTATCGATCAGGCGCGGGTGGCCGAACACCTGGAGGTCGTCCGGCACTACGGTCTGCCCACCTCGCTGCCCGACGGAGTCGAGCCCGAGGCACTCGTGCGGCTGATGCGGCACGACAAGAAGGCGTTCGACGGCCTCGCGTTCGTACTGGACGGCCCGAGGGGTGCGGAACTGGTGAGCGACGTACCGCACGACGTGGTCATCCGCGTCCTGGACGGGATGCCCCGCGCGCACCTGGCCGAGCTCGTCGGCTAGACCGCACCCGCACCCACCCCGCACCAACCCCTAATGCGCACCAACCCCCGAATCCGCGCCCGCCCTCAATCCGCACCAACCCCCGAATCCGCGCCCGCCCTCAATCCGCACCAACCCCCGAATCCGCACCCATCCCCGAATCCGCGCCCGCCCCCGAATCCGTGCCCGCTCCCGGACCCGCCCCTGGGTCCGGGGTGCCCACCGTGCTCGTAGGAGGGAGGCCCGCAGTCTCGCACTCGCCCGCTCCGTCGCGCAGATGCCGGCGGCCGGCTCACAGACCGTTCCACAGACCGAGGGGACGCACCGTCCCGGGACCAGTGAGGTAGCCCTGCGATGACGCACGAAGACCCGACCGGACACCCGCCCGCCGGACACCCGCCCGGCATCCCCATCTCGGGCACCACTCGCCTGTACGCCGTCCTGGGGGACCCCGTCGCGCAGGTCCAGGCACCCGCGCTGATGAATCCCGTCTTCGCGAGCCTGCACATCGACGCGGTGCTCGTTCCCGTGCACGCGCGGCCCCAGCACCTGGAACGGGTCGTACGCGGCCTGCAGAGCGTGGCGAACCTGGACGGCATGTTCGTCACCGTGCCGCACAAGGTGGCCGTCCGCCGACTGGCCGACCGGCGCAGCCCGACCGTGGAGATCGTCGGAAGCGCGAACGTCCTGCGACGCGAAGCCGACGGCAGCTGGCTCGCGGAGAACTTCGACGGCTCGGGCTTCGTGGCCGGCCTCGTCGGAGCGGGGCACGACCCGGAGGGCCGGCGGGTGACCCTCGTCGGCGCCGGCGGTGCGGGCAGTGCCGTCGCCGCCGCGCTGCTCACGGCCGGTGTCGACCGGCTCTGCGTGTACGACTCCGACACGGCGAAGCTCGACGCGCTGACCGCCCGCCTCGACACCCGCTGGCCCGGCCGGGTGTGTTCCCTGCCCGGACCGCAGTTCGGGGACGCGGACATCGCCGTGAACGCCACGCCGCTCGGCCTGCGCGCCGACGATCCGCTGCCGTTCCCGCTGGACCAGCTGCCGCAGGGCGCCGTCGTGGCCGACATCGTCATGAAACCCCGCGAGACCCGGCTCTTGCGTGAGGCCGCCGCACGAGGGCACCGCGTCCATCACGGCAATCACATGCTCGACGGCCAACTGGACTCCTACCGGGACTTCTTCGGCCTGAAGTGATCCACGGTGGCGATCGACGCCGGCCGACGCCGGACTACCGAACCGGGGGATGCGGGGCCGTCGGCAGGCCCCTACCTTGGATCTGTTGGTCAGTGATCACTTTTCTCTCCGACTGCGCATGACGCCGTACGGGCGGCCTGTGCGTGTCTTCTGCTTCCGCGAACTCGACGACGAGTGCCCGCGTGCGAGCGGTCGTGCGAGCGGCCCGCGTGCGAGCGGCGGGTGTGCGCGCGGTCCGCGTGCGTGTCCAGGTGCGTGTCCGCGCGCCCGGGTGCGCGTGCCCGTGTTTCCTCCGCGCCACGCCGCCCGCCCCGCCCGTCGCGTACCTCGCGTCGAGTCTGATCCATTCCTTGGAGAAACATGAACGTGCGACAGGCACCGGAATTCCCCGAGTGGCCCCAGTACGACGCGGACGAGCGGGAAGGCCTCATCCGCGCTCTCGAGCAGGGCCAGTGGTGGCGGATGGGCGGGAGCGAAGTCGACTCCTTCGAGGAGGAGTTCGCCGATCATCACGGTGCCGCCCACGCGCTCGCCGTCACGAACGGAACCCACGCCCTCGAACTCGCCCTGCAGTGCATGGGGGTAGGGCCGGGCACAGAAGTGATCGTCCCGGCCTTCACCTTCATCTCCTCCTCCCAGGCCGTGCAGCGCCTCGGCGCCGTCGCCGTGCCCGCCGACGTCGACAGGCACACCTACTGCATCGACGTCGCCTCGGCCGCCGCCGCCGTCACCCCCCGCACCCGGGCGATCATGCCGGTGCACATGGCGGGGTTCATGGCCGACATGGACGCGCTGGACAAGCTCTCCGCCGACACGGGCGTCCCCGTGCTCCAGGACGCCGCGCACGCCCACGGCGCCCGCTGGCGGGGCAAGCGGGTCGGCGAGCTGGGCTCCGTCGCCACGTTCAGTTTCCAGAACGGCAAGCTGATGACCGCCGGCGAGGGCGGCGCCGTACTGTTCCCGGACACGGAGATGTACGAGGCGGCGTTCCTGCGGCACAGCTGCGGCCGTCCCCGCGCCGACCGGCGCTACCTGCATGAGGTCGCCGGCTCCAACCTGCGGCTCAACGAGTTCTCGGCGGCCGTACTCCGTGCCCAGCTGCGTCGCCTGGAGGAGCAGACGGTCACCCGGCAGCAGCGCTGGGCCCTGCTGTCCGGGCTGCTGGACTCGATCGACGGGGTGGTCGCCCAGCGGTGCGACCCGCGCACCGACTTCCCCTCCCACTACATGGCCATGTTCCGCGTCCCGGGCATCGGGGAGGAACGCCGCAACGAACTGGTCGACCGGCTCGTCGCGGCCGGCCTGCCGGCGTTCGCGGGTTTCCGCGCGATCTACCGCACCGACGCCTTCTGGGAGATGTGCGCGCCCGACGCAACCCTGGACGAAATCGCCGGGCGCTGCCCCGTCACCGAGGCCATCAGCGAGGACTGCGTCTGGCTGCACCACCGCGTGCTGCTCGCCGGCGAGCCCGTCATACGGCGCACGGCCGAGATCATCGCGGACACCCTGGCCGCCGTGACCGCCGCGCCTGCCGGCACCGCGGCCAACGCCGCCCCGCCGGCGACCGCCGTCACGGCCGCAGCGACCGACGTATGAGCGTGCGCGTGGCCGTCGTCGGGCTCGGCTGGGCGGGGCGGGAGCTGTGGCTGCCCCGGCTCAGCGAGCACCCCCACTTCGAGGTGGTGGCCGTCGTCGACCCCGAACCGGCGGCGCGCACCGCGTGGGGCGAAACGCCGGGCAGTGTGACCGCGCGCCCGCCCGTGACCGCGTACCCGACGGTGGACGCGCTCACCGCCGGGGAGGTCGACCTCGCCGTCGTCGCCGTACCGAACCACCTGCACGCCGCGGTGGCCGCCGTCCTCCTCGGCAAGGGCGTCTCCGTCTTCCTGGAGAAGCCGGTGTGCCTGACCTCCGAGGAGGCCGGCATGCTGGCCGCCGCCGAACGGGACGGCGGCGGCATGCTCCTGGCGGGCAGCGCCGCCCCCCACCGCGGTGACGTGGCGGCCCTGGCGCGGCTGCTGCCGGACCTGGGGCGGGTCCGGCACGTCGACCTGGCCTGGGTCAGGGCACGCGGCGTTCCCCGGGCCGGCGGCTGGTTCGTCCGGCGCAGCAAGGCCGGCGGCGGTGTGCTGCTCGACCTCGGCTGGCACCTGCTCGACACCCTCGCCTCCCTGCTGGGCCCGGCCGGCTTCACGCAGGTCGTCGGCGTGACGTCGGACGACTTCGTGAACGCCGGTGCCTGGCAGGCGGCATGGCGCCGGGACCGGCACGCCGACGGCGACGACGGCGACGTCGAGGACACCGCCCGGGGCTTCCTCGTCCGCCACGACGGGGTCTCCGTCTCCCTGCGCACCAGCTGGGCCTCCCACGAAGCGCGGGACGTGTCCCGGATCCAGGTCGTGGGCAGTGCCGGAACCGCAGACCTGAGGTGCACCTTCGGCTTCAGCCCCAACCGCCACCCCCACTCGGTGCTGACCCTCACCCGCGAAGGCACCACCACGTCGGTCCCGGTGCCGGACGAGCCGGTCGGCACCGAGTACCGGCGGCAACTGGACGGCCTGCCGGCGGCCCTGGCGGACCCGGGCAACCGCGGCAGGGCCATCGGCGAGGCCCGTACGACGGTCCGCGTCATCGAGGACTTCTACGCCTCGGCCCGCTCCGCGTGCGCCCTGCGGCACGACGCGCCCGCCCCTCGACAGCCCTGAGGAACCGGCCGCGAGGAAGCCGCCACCGGCCTCGACGGAACAGCGGACACAGGCACACACGTAGGCACCGACACCGACAACGTCACCGGCACCAATACCAACACCTACGCACGGGATGGGCGGCACGTGACAGTCCCAGCAGCAGGACCGCCGACGGCGACGCAGACGCTCCCACCGGCCAGGCGTGCCGTGATCTTCGATCTGGACGGCGTGCTCGTCAACAGCTTCGCGGTGATGAACGAGGCGTTCGCCGCCGCCTACCGGGAGGTCGTCGGTGCGGGCCCGGCGCCGTTCGAGGAGTACCGACGGCATCAGGGGCGCTACTTCCCGGACATCATGCGGATCATGGGCCTGCCGCTGGAGATGGAGGGGCCGTTCGTCCGCGAGAGCTACCGGCTCGCCCACCGCGTGCCGGTCTTCGACGGCGTGGTGGAACTGCTGCTGACACTGCGGGCGAGGGGGTTCGGGCTGGCGGTGGCCACCGGCAAGAGCGGGGAACGGGCGCGCTCCCTGCTCGAGACGCTGGGCCTGCTTCCGTTCTTCGCCCACGTGATCGGCTCGGACGAGGTCGCCCGGCCCAAACCGGCCCCCGACATCGTGGAACGCGCCCTGACGCTGCTGGGGCTGCCGGCCGGGCAGGCCATCATGGTCGGCGACGCGCCGACCGACCTCGCCAGTGCCCACGGCGCCGGCGTGGCGTCGGCCGCCGCGCTGTGGGCCGTGTCCGACGACGAGGACGCGCTCCTCGCCGGGCGGCCGTCCGCCGTGCTGCGCCGCCCGTCCGACCTGCTGGCCCTGTGCCCGTCCGTGCCACGCGGCTGAGGGGCACCGAAGGGTATGGAGCGGCCCCATTACCTCGGTGTCGACGTAGGGGGGACCAAGGTCGCCTTCCGGGTGGAGACCGGTACGGAGTGCGTGGACGAGACCATGTTCTCCTGGGCACCCCGGCACAGCGCCGCCCACGATCTCGCCCAACTGGCGTATTACGCACGCGAGTTGAGGGGCAGGTCCATGGTGTCCTTCCGGGCCGTCGGCGTCGCGATGCCCGCCACGGTCGGGCCGGACGGCCGGATCACCGCCTGGCCCAGTCGGCCGGAGTGGACCGGGACGGACCTGAGCGCGTCATTGCGCGCCCTGTTCCCCGAAGCGGCCGTCGCCTGGGCCGACGACGGTGACCTCGGCGCACTCGCCGAGGCCCGGGAAGCGTGCTGCGACGACCTCCTCTACCTGGGCGTGGGCACCGGCGTCGGCGGCGGACTCGTCCTGCGGGGCGAGCCGTGCCCGGGACTCGGGCGTGGATCCTTCGAGATCGGACACATGGTCGTAGGGATGCGAGGGCCGCGGTGCGTCTGCGGGCGCCGAGGATGCCTCCAGGCGATCGCCTCGGGCCCCGCCACCCTGCGCCGTGCGACGCGACTGCGCGGGAGGGCGGTCACCTACGACGTACTGCGGCAGGCATGGGGCGACGGACAGCCGTGGGCCGTGTCCGCGCTGCGGCGGACCTGCCGGGCCCTGGCCGTCGCGGCGGCAGGTGTGCAGGAACTGCTCCACCCGCGACTCGTCCTCATCGGGGGCGGCTTCGCCGACGGCATTCCGGGCTTCGCCGGGCTGGTGTCCGACCACCTCGCGGACCTGGCCCGCCCCGGCGGGCACCCGCTGCCGGTGCGACCGGCCACGCTGGGCGGGCTGTCCTCACTGCGGGGCGCGGTGTCACTGGCCCGCCTGATCGACCCGGCGTAGAAACGGGACACCGGCCACCCCGGCCACACCGGCCACTGGCCACACCGGACCACGCTCCAGTCTTGCCGCCCCCGGCCCCCCTGCGCACGGCCCGTCGGGGACGAACGCCGGGGCGCCGTCGTGGCTGGACGAGCACGAACGAGCACTGCCCCCGCCCGGAGAACCGGACGGGGACAGTGGTCAGGGTCGGCGGAGAACCCACCCCAGTGGGAGGAGGACTCAGATGATGCTCACGCCGTAGGCGCTGAGCGCCTCGGTGACGGGCTGGAAGAACGTGGTGCCACCGGAGGAGCAGTTGCCGCTGCCGCCGGAAGTCAGGCCGAGCGCGGTGGTGCCGGAGAACAGCGAGCCACCGCTGTCGCCGGGCTCGGCGCAGACGTTGGTCTGGATCAGACCGTAGACGATGCCGTCGGCACCGTAGTTGACGGTGGCGTTGAGGGCGGTGACGGTGCCGCCGTGCACGCCGGTGGTGCTGCCGCTGCGCTTGACGGACTGGCCGACGTAGGCGTTCCCGGCGCCGGTGATCTCCTGGTACGTGCCGTTGTAGAGGTAGACGCGACCGTCGGCGGCAGCGCCGTTGGAGTGCCTGATGATGCCGTAGTCGTTGCCGGGGAAGCTGGACCCGGCGGTGGTGCCGATGGACCACGAGCTGCCGATGTTGGTGCAGTGACCGGCGGTCAGCGCGTACTTGGTGCCCGCGCTGTTTTGCACGTTGAAGCCGAGGGAGCACCGGGCCCCACCCGTGGTGATGGCCTCGCCACCGGCGATGAGCTTGGAGAACTTGCCGGGGGTGTGCTTGATCACGAGAGCGTCGGCGTTCGCGCCGGCCTCGTTCTTGATCTTGGCGATCTCGGCCTTGCTGACCGTGCTGTCAACCGTGACGACGACCTTGCCCGACTTGGTGTCGGTGTACCACGCGGTGCCGCCGATGTCGGCGTTGCGCACGGAGTCCGTCGTCTGGTGGAGCTCGGCGGCGCTGAACGCCTTCGGCGCCGGCTGGGCCGACGCGGTGGCGGCGGGGGCCGCCAGCGCCGCGGTGGCCGCAAGACCGGTGGCCACGGCGATCAGCCGTGCGCGTCTCGAGAGGTTGCGGGGGTGAGAGAGTCGCACTGTCGTCCTCCAGGTTGTGGGGAACCGGGGAGGGGGCGTTGGGTGGACGCCCCCTGACACGTCATCGGGAACACGCCGCACTGCTGGCGTGCCCCTGACAAGCGCTGGGCTAATGCTGGACAGGTCGGCGCGTCTGCGCAAGACCCCGGGGGCGGGGACTGGCCACGTAGCGGTCGCCCCACCTGCTCCGATACGCCACCAAACCGGTGGATTGACGGCCATGGGGGAGAAGGGGCATGACGGAAGCCGGGACGCACCCCCCTTGGGGGCACGGGGTGCCGCCCAGTTGCTCCAGTCTTCTTTCTTTGCGGCGCATTCGCGGTCACCGGCCGTCGTCGGCCGCCGCCTTGCGGGCGTATGACCTCCGTCGGCCGGACCACCCGCCGGAACAACACCCCCAACTCGTCCGGCGGCAACCGTTCCACCAGATCCGTCACGCACGGCTCGACGAATCATCACGCCATCAGAAACGGTGTCCTTATCAGGTCGGGGGATGCCCGCCGGTCCGGCCCTCGCCTATCGTCGCGAAGAGTCGGGCCGGCCGCACCACCGGCACGGATCCGGCCGCCGATCGACGGCGCGCCCCGGCCCCGGGGTCCGCCGGTTCCTCTGCCTCACGGGCACAGCCCGCCGCCCCTGCGCGTGTCGTACGGGCGTGGGCCGGCCCCCTGTTGCCCCGACACCGAAGGGGGAGACCCATGACCGCCGCCGCCGAGAATCCGGCCGCCCCGATCGACCTGCTCTCGCCGGACCTCAACGCCGACCCCTTCGCCCAGTACGCGCGGATGCGCGAGCAGTCGCCGATCCTGGCCGGTACGGTCATGGGCTCGCCGATGTGGCTGGTCACCCGCTACGACGACGTGCGCCAGGTCCTCACCGACCCGCGGTTCGTCACCGACGTGGCCTCGGTGACGGGCGCCGACCCGGACGCCCAGCACGCGATTCTGAAGCAGCTCAACATCCCGTCCGACGTGGTCGACCTCATCGAGAAGGCGATGATGAATCTCGACGGCGCCGCACACACCCGGCTGCGCGCCCTGGTCTCCCGGGCGTTCACCGCACGCCGGGTGGCCGAGATGCGCCCGCGGATCGAGGAGATCACCGCGAGACTCCTCGACGGGATGGCCGAGGCGGGACGCGACGGCACGCCGGTCGACCTCGTGAAGGCGTACTGCTACCCCGTGCCGATCGCCGTGATCTGCGAACTGGTCGGTATCGACGAGGACGACCGCCCCCAGTGGCACGCGTGGGGACGCGTGTTGTCCCTGATGCAGGTCGAGCACCTCCCCGTCATCCTGCGCGAGTGCGCCGACCACGTGACAGAGGTGATCGCGCGTCGGCGCGCCGAGCCGCGCGACGACCTGATCTCCGCGCTCATCGAGGTCCAGGAGGACAACGGCGACCGTCTCACCGACCGCGAGATGGTCACGCTCGTCTTCACCCTGGTGACCGCCGGACACGAGTCGACCACGTATCTGCTCGGCAACTCGGTGCTCGCCCTGTTCGAGAACCCGGACCAGCTCGCCCTGCTGCGCGCCGATCCGTCCCGGTGGCAGCCGGCCGTGCGCGAGCTCATGCGCCTCGGGCCCTCCCAGTTCGCACAGCCCCGCTACGCGGCGCGGGAGATGGAGCTGGGCGGCGTGAAGATCCCGGCGGGTTCGGCGGTCACCCCCCTGCTGCTGGCCGCCAATACCGACCCGCGCAAGTACGACGCACCGGAACGGCTGGACGTCGGCCGGGGCGCGGGAAACCACCTCGGATTCGGCATGGGGCCGCACTACTGCCTGGGCGCGCCGCTGGCCTACCTGGAGGCGGAAGTGTCCCTGCGGGCACTGTTCGACCGTTTCCCGGACCTGTCCCTCGCGGTGCCCCGCGAGGAACTCCCCTGGGCACTGCGGCCGGGGTTCACCCGGGTCGAGGAACTCCCCCTTCGCCTGACCTGAGCGCCGCCGACCCCGCTGCCCGCGCCCCCGGGCCGCGCGGTGAGCGCCGTCGCCTGCGCCCGCCGCGAACGTGGCCGCGGGCACGTCCGTGTCGCCGCGCAGACGCAGGACGGTGGCCCCACGGGTCCGCGGGTCGGCGTTGAGGCATACGCCGTGAACCGTCAGCCGGCGCCGTACGGGGCCGCCGACGGCGCCACGGCGCGCAACTGCTCCCGCAGGTCGTCGACCAGCACCCTGATGCCGTCCGGGCCGCCGGCCGCGCCGAACACGTGGTGGTCCGGTCGGACGAGCAGCCAGGTCGCCGTGAACCGGGCCAGATACGGCCGGTAGACGTCGTCCACGTCCACCACCTCGATCACACCGGCCGAGCAGCCGCCGGGTGACGCCGGCCCCGAGGCCGCGGAGCCCGTAGAAATCCCGGAAACCCTGGAGGTCCCGGAAGCCGTTGAGGTCCGGGAGGCCCTTGAGGTCCCGGACGGCAGCAGCCGTACCACGTGGGTGTCCAGGCCGGTGAGGAAGGCGAACCGGTCGGCGTCGAGCGCGGCGTGCGGCTCGTCGTCGGTGGTCAACAGGACGAAACCACGGCCCACGACATCGTCGAACCACCCACACTCACTGAGGCCCTGCCGACTCACCCGTCCCTGCGGGACGACCGCGCCCACCGGCGACTCCACCGCCGGTGCCGCCGCCGACGCCACGGCTTCCGCTCCCGTCCTGCGGCGTTGGAGCAGCCCGCCGGTGAGCGGCTTCGCGGGCTCCGGCCGGGTCGACGGCCGACCGCGTCGGCCCGCCAGTACCGTGGCGTCCCGCTCGGCCGCCGCCGCCGGGTCCGTCACGCAGATCAGCCGGCCCAGCTGGACGGACGCCAGGACGGCCTCCTCGGCCTGCGCCCGCCGCTCCTCGGCGTACGTGTCCAGGAAGGACGCGGCCGCGAGACCGCGCAGCGCCAGGTCCAGCTTCCAGGCCAGGTTGACGACGTCCCGGACACCGGAGCACATGCCCTGCCCGGCGAACGGCGGCATGAGGTGGGCGGCGTCACCGGCCAGCAGGACGCGGCCCACGCGCCACCTCTCGGCCCAACCGGCCTGGAAGATGTACGTGGTGCTGCGCAGCAGGGTCGCCGTGCCGGGGGTGACGCCGAACGGTGCCAGCAGCCGCCACGCCGTCTCCTCCCGGTTGAGCTCGGTGGTGCTCTCGCCCGGCAGGCGCATGAACTCCCAGCGGCGGCGCCCGGGTCCACTGCCCACCAGGGTCGTCGGCCGGGCCGGGTCACAGATCTGCACGTTGGTGGGGGTGAACTCGCGGGGCCGGCGCAACTCGACGTCGCAGAGCAGCCACTCGTAGGAGAAGCCGAGGTCGGTGACGGGGACGTCGAGGTGTTCGCGGACGAAGCTGTTGGCGCCGTCGCACCCCACGACCCACCTGGCGGTCAGCACATGGCTCGCCCCGTCGTCCGTGGCGGCGGTCACCTCCACCCGGTGCTCGCCGTCGGAGATCCCGACGACCTCGTGCCCCCGCAGCACCGTGAGGTGGGGCAACGCCGCCGCCCGAGCCGCGATCAACTCCTCCAGCGCGGGCTGGTGCATCGTGCTGGCGTCCGGCCAGCCGTAGGGACCGGTCGGAGTGAACGCGATGTCCAGCAGTGCCGCGCCGGAGGCGGTCTGCCACTGGTAGCCGTTGGCCGGTTCCGTGATCCGGCCGAGGTCGGGGCCGATCCCGGTGGCGGCCAGCAGCCGGGCGGTCTCCCCGTCGAAACTCGTCGCCCGGGGGAGCGGGTACGGCCTGCGGCGGCGTTCGAGCACGGTCACGCGCCAGCCGCGCCGGGCCAGCAGCACCGACAACGTGGCGCCGATCGGACCGTTGCCCACGACGACGACATCCGCGTCCGTCGGTGGTTCGGCCGACGGTGTCGGCGGTTCGGCCAGCGCTTCGGAAAACGACGTCAAGGAAAACCTCGCAAGTACGCGCTGTTTGTCGAGCTGGATTATCGAATTCTGTCACGCCGAAAATGGTCGGGACAATATCCCGTGCCCCCATACGTTTCAAGATCGAAAAATCTTACCAGGTTGAGGGATGCTCACCCGGCCATCACCGGGCCTACTCTGCCGAGGGGTCGTACGGTCATCGGTTTCGTCCGGCCGCGGACAACGAGATTCTTCGAAGTTTCCGCATTGCTCCATTGCCCCGTTTCCGAATTGCCGAATTGCCGCATCGGCGCCCTGCGACTTTGACA
Organism: Streptomyces sp. NPDC005925; assembly: GCF_040638805.1. Classification (NCBI taxonomy): domain Bacteria; kingdom Bacillati; phylum Actinomycetota; class Actinomycetes; order Kitasatosporales; family Streptomycetaceae; genus Streptomyces; species Streptomyces sp. NPDC005925. The sequence continues at coordinate 28,044 of NZ_JBEXVL010000016.1, forward strand.
CTCTGACGTTCAGACACGGAAGGGGAGGCCTATGACCACCACCGCCGGAAACCCGGCCGAGCCGGTCGAACTGCTCTCACCGGACCTGGTGGCCGACCCGTTCGGCGGGTACGCGCGGATGCGTGAGCAGGCGCCGATGCTGACCGGCACGATGATGGGAAGCCGGCCGATGTGGCTGGTCACCCGCTACGACGACGTACGGCGCGTCCTCACCGATCCGCGGTTCCTCAACAACCCCGCGTCGGTGCCCGAAGCCCCGGACACCCGCACCACCGTCATGAAGACCCTCAACATCCCGTCCGACCTGGTCGACTACCTCGACGACAAGCTCATGCAGATCGACGGCGCCCACCACCGCAGGCTGCGCACCCTGGTCTCCCGCGCGTTCACCGCGCGCCGGGTGGCCGCGATGCGCCCCCGGGTGGAGGAGATCACCGCCACGCTGCTCGACCGGATGGCGGAGGCCGGGCGCGACGGCACGCCCGTCGACCTCATGACGTCGTTCTGCTACCCCCTGCCGTTCACCGTGATCTGCGAGCTGGTCGGCATCGACGAGACCGACCGCCCCGGGTGGTACGAGTGGGGAATGTGTCTGTCCTCTCCCTCGGAGCACATCGAGCGCATCCCGACCGTGATGCGCGAGTGCGTCGACCAGATGAAGGCGGTGATCGCGCGCCGGCGCGCCGAGCCGCGCGACGACCTGATCTCCGCGCTCATCCAGGCCCAGGAGGACAACGGCGACCGTCTCACCGACCGCGAGATGGTCACCCTGGTCTTCACCCTGGTGATCACCGGGCACGAGACGACGACGCATCTGCTCGCCAACTCGGTGCTCGCCCTGCTCGAGAACCCGGACCAGCTCGCCCTGCTGCGCGCCGACCCGTCCCGGTGGCCGCAGGCGGTGGACGAGTTCATGCGCCTGGGGCCCACCCAGTGGGGGCTGCCCCGCTACGCGGCCGAGGAGATGGAACTGGGCGGTGTGCGGATCCCGGCGGGTGCCACGGTCATGCCGCTGATCCTGCCCGCCAACACCGACCCGCGGAAGTTCCGGGACCCCGAGCGGCTCGACATCGGCCGGGACACCGGGGGGAGCGAGGCGCACCTCGGGTTCGGGCGGGGGGCGCACTACTGCCTCGGCGCACCGCTGGCCGTGCAGGAGGCGGAGGTGGCGCTGAACGAGTTGTTCGCCCGCTTCCCGGACCTCTCGCTGGCGGTGACCCGCGAGGAGGTCCCGTGGTCGCTGCGCCCCGGAGTCACCCGGGTCGACCGACTCCCGCTGCTGCTCACCCGCCCCGACGCCACCTGATCGGCAGCCATCGGCACCACCGGCACGGGCGCCCCTGAATGACCGCTCCCTGAATCTCCGCACCTGGATCACTGTCACGCGGGTTCTGTCCGTGGAGGTCCCCCCACCGTCCGGCGGGGCGGACCCTCCACGGCCGACGCGCGCCCGGAGACGCGCCCCGGAGACGCGCCCCGGAGACGCGCCTGGAGACCCGCGCCCAGGAACGCCTGCCCGGAGAAGCTCCCCGAGCCCTCGCCGTACGGTCCGGCGCTCGTACGGCGGCCTGCGCCCCCGGCTCGCTCAGGCGGCGGTCTTCGTCGCGCAGAGGACGCCGTGCCCGATCAGCGCGCCCGGCGTTCTGGTGAGGTCCTGGGCAAGCGTCTTCGTGACCCTGAACCCGCATTCCTCGATCCAGCTCCGGTATGTCGACAGCTTCTGCGGCCCGCCCTGACCCATGGCACAGCCGAGGAAATAGGCGGGGAACATGTCCACGCCGGCACTGCTCGGGTCCTTGACGTCCTCCGGGTAGATCGGCACCAGGATGTTGACCTGCCCGCCGGCTTCCAGCGCCGTGCCGACGCCGGTGAGGATCCTGATGACGTCCTTCTTGTCGAACATGTCCAGGAAATGTTTGATCAGGACGACGTCGAAACCCTTCGGGATGCCGGCGAAGACGTCACCGCCGAGGAAGGAACAGTGTTCCTCCACGCCTTGGGCCCGGAAATTCTCCAGGCATTCCGCTTCCTTCTCGGGCAGGTCGAACGTGGTGACGCGAAGCCCGGGCGACTTCTTCAGCCGGTACGCCAGAATCGCTCCGAGGCCCGTGTTCCCGGCGAGGTCGAGTACCCGTGCGCCGGCCGGGACGCGGATGTTGCGCAGAAACCAGGGATCTATGTGGGCGGTGACGTCGTCCATCATCGTCGCCCAGGATTCCCGCAGGTCCCGGTGCTCGGCCACGGCCTCGTACAGGTTCCCCTCGAAGCCGTAGACCTCGTCCAGGCCGACGGGCGTGCCGGTCCGGACGCTCTCGGTGAGGTGGAACATCTGCCGGAGCATCACCACTTTGATCATGTTCATGGCCGGGAGGACGCGCTGGAGGTCGTCGTCCGACACGCCCGCGAACGCGTCGAGGCGGTAGCCGCCCGAGTGCTTGTCGTACGCGACGAAGCCTTCCTTGACCGTCAGGTGCAGCAGTTGTTCCACGGCATCCGGTGTGGTGCCGACGGTCTCGGCCAGCCCGGCGGCGGTCATGCCGGGTTTCTTCCGGAGCGCGTCGATGATGCCGAGTTCGAAACAGGACAGCAGGATCGCGAACCTCGCGGGCCCCACCATGTACTCGCGAAGTCGCATGAACGTGGCTGCGGCATTCATCGCGTCACTTCCTTCGGGTCGGTTGCTCCTCCGGCACCACGCGCCGCTCCGGCACGGCGCCCGCTTCCCGCGGACTCGGCTGGTCGGCCGGCCGCTTTCCGCGAACCGGGCCTACGGCCGAAAGCCGTGCTCAGGGGAAGGGCCGAGCGTCCTGCTCCCCGGGCCGCGAAGGGCGCTCAGGCCGGCCGGCGGGCGACGATTCTGGCGTGGCGGGGGTCGGTCCGGCCCGCCTCGATCATGGTGCGCAGCACCTCGTCGACGAACTCGTCGGCGCGGTTGCCCAGCGCGGCGGCCTGCGTGGCGAACCCGGCCAGCTTGTACCGGCGTCGCAGATCGGGCAGGTCCGCCAGGGTCGGGCCGGCGCCCTTGGCGCTCAACGGGTGGCCGAGCTCGGGGTCGTAGTGGGTGATCTCCAGCCCGGTGTCCTCGAGCACCGCCGACACCTCGTCGGCCGGGTACTCGTACACCGTCGGCTGCGCCCCCGCGAGCAGGTCCTTCCACGTCGAACTTTCCGAGATCTCCCGCAGGATTCCGAACATCCCGGCGCCCTCACTGCGCAGGTGGGCGCCGGTCCACTGCAATACGGCGTACCCGCCCGGGCGGAGCGCGCGGGCCATCCGGCGCAGCGGCTCCTCGACCTCCGTCAGCCAGTGCAGCACCCACGAGGAGTGGACCACGGTGAAGTGGTCCGGCGGCAGATCCAGGTTCTCCGCGGGGCAGACGTCCGCCCGCACGGGGAGCCCGGCGCACAGCTTCCGGGTGGCCTCCACCATGGACGGTGACGCGTCGACCGCCCGGACCTCGAAGCCCCGTTCGGCGGCGGTACGCGCGATTTCCCCGGTGCCGCAGCCGATGTCGGCGAACGCGCCGCCCTGGTGCAGGGCATCGCCCGTGAGAGAGAGCGCGGCCAGTGCCGTCCTGATGTGCGGCGCGTTCACCTGTGCGTATTCCTCGGCCAGCCAGGCTTGGGTTGCGGTCATCGACGGGGCCCTTTCTCTGCCGGGAAGACCACGGTGGTCACCGCGCGAACTGTGGGTCGACCGACGATCGAGGGCGGGTCCCGTTCCGGTCCCGCGACGCGCACAGCCTTTCCGAAGACTAGGACCGGGCACGACCGGCTGGGCATCCCCCGACCTGATAGGTCACCTCGTGCAGGTCACCCGGTCCGACTGGCACAGGCGGCCCCTCCGGCTCATTCGACGAGCGAAAGGGCCTGGCTGGGACAGGTGCGGACGACCCTGCGGGCCTTCTGCACGAGGAGTTCGTGCTCGAGTTCGGCGTTGAGTACGACGACCGTGCCGTCCTCCTCCCGCTGGTCGAACAGGTCGGGCTCGGTGAGCGCGCACAGGCCCGCGCCCACGCACTTTCCGGTGTCCGCGGCGATCTTCATGGCGAATGGCCTCCATGCCGGGGTGACCGGCAAGCAGTCGACAATGGTGCCCGAGCAGTAGGGGAAAGGGTTGCCGCCACGTTAGCCATCCGCCTCGCCGCGGGGCAATGAGAGGGAAGCCGGACAGGTGACGGCATATCAGGTCGGGGGATGCCCCGGCCCGTCGCGCCTGCCCTACGCTTCGGACGTACCGCTACCTGAAAGGTCATGTGACCGTGCCCGAACCCGCGGAACGACTCGACACCTGGGTCCGCCGCTTTCACCCGGCACCGCACAGCGGAGTCCGCCTCCTGTGCTTTCCGCACGCCGGCGGTTCGGCGAGCTTCTTCTTTCCGGTGTCGAAGGCGCTCACGCCCGCGGTGGAGGTGCTGGCGGTCCAGTACCCGGGACGGCAGGACCGGCGACACGAGGCGAACGTCTCCCACCTTCCCGACCTGGCCGACCGGATCTTCGCGGCGCTGCGCCAACTCGACGACCGCCCGCTGGCGTTGTTCGGACACAGCATGGGCGCCGTCCTCGCCTACGAGGTCGCGCTGCGCATGCGGGACGCCGGCCTGCCCCCGCCCGTGCGGCTCTTCGCCTCCGGCCGACGGGCGCCGTCCCGCCACCGTGACGAGCGGGTCCACCTGGAGCCGGACGCCCGGATCGTGGCGGAGCTGCGCATGCTGAGCGGCACCGACGCGGCCGTACTGGCCGACCCGGAAGTGCTCGACATGATCATGCCCGCCGTCCGCAGCGACTACCGCGCCGTCGAGACGTACCGGTACGAGCCCGGCCGGAAGCTGGACTGCCCGGTGACGGTCCTCACCGGCGACAGCGACCCCCGGGTCTCGTTCGACGAGGCGGCGGCCTGGACGGAGCACACCACCGGTCCGACGGACGTCGAGGTCTACCCGGGCGGACACTTCTTCCTCGTCGAGCACAGCGGCCGCGTCGTCGGACTCGTGGCGCGGAAACTGGCGGCTCAGTAGTCGCTGCTCGGGGCCCGGCTCCACGTGCGGGTCAGTTCGACCCGGGAGGCCACGTTCATCTTGCGGAAGATCTTCTTCAGGTGGAACGCCACGGTGTGGCCCGAGATGAACAGGCGCTCGCCGACCTGGGAGTTGGTGAATCCCTGGCTGACCAGTTCGGCCACGGCGACCTCGGTGTTCGTGAGAGAGCCGATGTGCGTCTGGTCGTGGCCGGCGTATTTCGGATAGCGGCCGCGCCGCACGCCGAGCGACCGGAGCCTGCTCACGACCCGGCGGGCATCGCGCGAGGCGGCGGAATCCGCGTACCGGTCGAAGGCCCGCTCGAGAACCTCGACGGCCCGGTCCCGTTCCTGGTGCGCCGCGGAGAGCAGTTTCCCGGCGTCCTCGTACGCGGACGCGCTGGCCCACGGGTCCAGATGCGCGTCGGCTGCCGCCACGAGCCTCTCGGGATTCCCTTCGCGGAGCGCGTCGGCGTGCATCCGTGCCGCCCCGAGGGAACGGAGCCCGACGTTGCGCGCGGCGAGTGCGGAAGCCCCGACGACCACGCGCCCGACGAGCGTTTCGTCGCCCAGCTTCCTCGCGGCCCGCACGAGCCATGCCGCGGCGGCAGGCTGCGAGGCCAGGAGTTCCATGACGAGCCGGTCGTTCGCGATGATGCCCACGACGAGATGGACCGCGCTCGCCGCACCGCCTTGGGCCTCCAGCAGCTGGGCGGCGACCCAGGCGCACTGACTGGGTCGGTGGACGGTCTGGCCGAGAAGGGCGTCGTCCCGCAGCTGATCGGCGAAATCCAGGCTCGCGCTCAGGTTGCCCCGCCGGAGCGCGCCGAGCGCCATCACGGTGTGGGCGTCGGGCAGCAGACAGTCGAGGCCGGCCTGCCGTGCTTTGGGAACGCCCTTGTCCGCCAGTTCCACGGCGGTTTCGACATCCCCCCGGGTGAAGGCGAGATCCGCCGCGCAGATCAGGGCGGCCGCGGCCAGCCCGCCGTTGTCCCGACCGCCCGCCACGAGTTCCTCCACGCCGGCGAGCACACGCGCCGCGGAGGCGAGTTCACGGGTTTTGACCAGTAGTCCGGAGTGCCAGACCTGCGCCAGCCCCACGCAGTCCCCGGTGCACGCGGCATTCACTGTCCCGGCGGCCACCGCGAGGCGTATGCCTTCCGTGAGATCCCCGTGCGACCAGGCGGAAAAGGAAAGCGCGGACAGTCGAACAGTCTCGCAAGAACTGCTGTCACAGGTGTGGGCGGCCGAAAAGGACGGTGGCAGCAGCAAGCGAAACCGGGAATCGAGCATCGCATCTCCTGTCATGGGGGGCGCCAGGGAAGCCGAGCTGTCCGAGTGGTGTACCGGCAGCGGAGGGCCACGACGGTTTTCACAGGAACGGTGAGGAGTGATGAGTGACGACAGGCAGCGTGCCTGCGGTGAGTTCCGCGGAAATGCGGCCTCGTGGACCGTCGTGCGTCGCCGGTTCGCCGGCTGGATGAGGCAGCCAGGCGTGTACGACGCAGGCAGCGCGGATGCTGTCGGAGCAAAGGGGGGCGGACGGACAACGAGCGAGACCGAGTCGTACTCGTCGCAGCGTTGCCCCCACCTTAGGCCCCACAAGTGCAGGAGCACTTCAGCGGAAATGAAGCATAACTTCAAAATCACCACCGAGAAGGCGGGAAGAGTCTCGTCATCGGCGATTTTGCTGGAGCCTGCCCCATAATCACTGATGCATGCGGTACGCCATCTTTCCATGGGATATGTGCACGGTCGGCACGGTGAGGCCCGGCGACGCAAGACCGGTATACACCGCACGTTCACCGCCTCGGACCGGCAGCCGTACGCACTGCCATTCCTCCCTCCCGCGCACTCGCGCAGAGCGACGGCCGGGAGCGCCCACCGTTTCACCGAGAGAGGCGCCGGGTAGATCTCGGGGCGGTCACAGTGTCTGGTGATCTTGGGTGCATGCCGGTCAGCTGAGTCCGAGGAGGCGGTGTGTGCGAAGGGGGACCGGCGCCGCGCGGTTGTCGAAGCCGCATACGTGCGGGGTGGCGTCGCAGCCGTGCCGACGGCGGCTTCGGCGACCTGGCCGCACTCCCTGCCGGGGACCTGGCGCCCGTCGCCGCCCTCGACGCCGCCGCGGCAGCGGCCGTATCCCTCACTGCGCGGTGAACCGGGCCGCCGCACTGCCGGGCGCGATCCGCGCGTCGACCGGCGCGGGGTCTGGGCGAGGTCTTCAGAAGTACGGGAGGGGAAGCCTGTTGGGGGAGTTATCCGTGCGTGTTCTGCTGATAAGCAATGACGCGCGTCTGACCATCGCCCTGCACAACACCCCACTCTCCGTGAAATACACCATTGTCTCGGTGCCGGAGGCCCTGGACCACTTCGGTGATGTCGACCTGCTGCTCCTGGACTCCTCCACGCCGGGCCTCCACAGCCATGAGCTGTGCAAGAAAGTCCGCGCCGAGACGTCCGTGCCGATCATCATCCTGAGCCCCAGTGTCAGCGAGATCGACCGCGTGCTCGCGCTGAACGCCGGAGCGGACTACTGCGTGGTCAAATCGCAGTCCCTGCACGAATTGCAGGCCAGCATGGATGCCGTGATGCGGCGATCGTTGTACTTCCTGGCCGACCGGCACGTGTGCAGGCCGCCCGAGCCGCCCGGAGAAATCCTCGTAGCCGGGCCGCTACGTCTGAATGTGCGCAACCGGGACGTCACCCTGGACGGCCGGCCGATCCAGCTGACCCCCAAGGAGTTCGATCTGCTGCTCATGCTCATGGAGGAGCCCGACACGCTTCACACGCGCAAGGCCATCATCTCCCGGGTCTGGAACGACCACTGGTTCGGATCGACGCGGACGCTTGACGTCCACATAGGGGCGCTGCGCCAGAAGCTGGGGTCCTACGGATGGATCGAGACCAGGCGAGGAATCGGCTTCAGGCTGGGCTCTCCGCCGTCACCGAGCGCGCGGGAGCCGGTGTGAACGATCAGTTCGCCCGCCCGCTTCCCGCACCGGGCGATCCGATCGGACCGTCCGGCGCCACCCGGGACAGATGCAGCAGGGCGCGGGCGGCCAGACGATAACCGAAGGCTCCCAGTCCGACCACCACACCGCTTGCCAGCGGGGCGATCACCGACTCGTGCCGGAACTGCTCGCGAGCCCATACGTTGCTGAGATGGACTTCGACCCAGGGCGGTGCATAACTGGCCAGCGCGTCCCGCAGACTCCATCCGGCGATCATCAGCGCTCCGGGATTGACGATCGCACCGACCGTGCTGCCGGAATGCCGGTGAATCGCTCGGACGAGGTCCCCTTCCGAGTCGTGCTGGACGGAAAGCACCTCCCACCCCTGGACGCCCACTTCCTCGGCGACCGCCGCTTCGATGTCGGCCAGTGTGTCGGTGCCGTATATCTCCGGTTCGCGTCGCCCGAGAATTCCCAGATTGGGGCCGTTCAGAAGAAGCACGACACTCACAGGGGCCACCTCGCTCTTCATTCCGTACGCATGCGACCGGCGAGATCCGGACCCCTTCCATCCTGTCGACGCCTTTCACGATGCGCCACCATCAGGGTTGATAGTTCCCTCAGGGAGTGACTTCCGGGCTCTCGGGCCGGACCGTGATAGTGCGAAGCCTCTTGGTGGCCCGGGTCAGCGCGACGTAGAGATCCCTCTCCCCGCCGGGACGGGCCGCGACGATCTCGTCCGGATCCACGACGACGACCCCGTCGAACTCCAGCCCGCGCGCCTCCGACGCCGGTACGAGGCGCGCATGCTCCGCGATCCCCGCCGCCGTCAGCCGATCCAGCCTCGTGTCCGCACAGATCACCCCGAGGAGCTCACCCGGACACGCGGCGGCCTGGACACGCAACTCCCGGACGACGGCGTCGGCCACCGCATCCGGCTGCGCCGGCACGGTGCGCGGAGTCTCCCCGTGGCGCAGCGACCGGGTCGGCGTCTGTTCCGGCGCGATCCGTGCCAGGAGCTCGCGGGTGCTCTCCAGGATCTCCTGCGTGGTGCGGTAACTGACGGTCAGGCTGTGGAGGCGGAAGCGAGGGCCGACCTGCGCGCCCAATGCCTCCTTCCAGTCACGCGCCGTCGTGACGGGACCGGCCTGGGCGAAGTCGCCCACCAGCGTCATCGCCCTGCCCGGGCATCGCCGTACGACCATCCGCCACTGCATGGCGGTCAGTTCCTGCGCCTCGTCGACGACGACGTACCCGTACGTGCGCTGCGGCGGGCCGTCGACCAGGCTCGCGGCCTCGTCCAGGAGGGGCACATCGGCGTCGGTCCACGCGTCGTCCGGGCCGCGCAGCAGGCGTACGCGCTCGGCCGCGGTGAGGGAGGGCAGGTGCTCGGCGAGCGTGTCGGGGTCTGACAGGAGGGCACGTACGAGCTCTTCGGGCACCAGTAGCGGCCACAGCGCGTCCACAGCCCGGTCGACGTGCGCGTCGTCCAACAGCCCGGCCCGTACGGCGTCCGCGTCGAACTCGTCGGCCGGTCCCGTCGCGGATGCGTCGTCGTGACCGAGGCGGCGCAGGTCGGCCGCCGCCACCCGGTCGAGGTCCATCCCCGTCAGCGTGGCGACCTCGGCGTCGATCTGTTCCAGGATGTCGCCCGTGCTGCGCTCCAGCGCGTCGGTGAGGGCGTCGACCAGGAGCCCCTTGAACACCTGACGTGCGGGGTTGTGGCCCAGTCCGGTGGCCACGGCGGTGTCCCGCGCCGTGGCGACCGCCTCGGCGCCGAGCCCGACCGATTCGTGTCCGATCCGCACGGTGAAGCCGCCGTCGGGTGCCCGGCGACGGCGCACCAGACCGGCCAGCGCCTCGGCCATCACCGAGCTGCCCTTGACACGCGCCACATCGAGCGGTCCCGCCGTGTCCGGGAAGACCCCGGCCAGCTCCTGGCAGGTCGCCAGGACGACGTCGTTCTCGCCGAGGGACGGCAGGACCTGGGAGATGTATGCGAGGAACCGCGCGTTCGGGCCGACGACCAGGACGCCTTGCTCGGCCGCGCGCGGGTACGCGTACAGGACGTACGCCGCCCGGTGCAGGGCGACCACCGTCTTGCCCGTGCCGGGGCCGCCCTGGACCACCGACACCCCGCGGTGCGCGGAGCGGACGATCTCGTCCTGCTCGGCCTGCAACGTCGCGGCCGCCGCCCGCATCCGACCCGTACGCCGTGCCGAGAGCGCCTCCATCAGGGGCCCGTCGCCCACGACATCGCGAGCGGTGGGAGCGGAGCCGTCCAGCAACTCGTCGCTCACCGCTGCCACCGCGCGCCCCTCCAGGCGAAGGTGCCGGCGCCGCCGCAGGCCCATGGGGTGGACCGGAGTCGCCTCGTAGAAGGCCCGCGCCGCGTCCGCCCGCCAGTCCACCAGCAGGGGCAGTTCCTCCTGGTCCGTCTGCAGCCCGAGCCGGCCGATCCGCAGGGTGGTGCCGTCCGTCCGGTCGATCCGGCCGAAGACCAGCCCGTGCTCTGCTCCCTCCAGTCTGCCGATGTCCTTCGCGAGGCGTTCGGCGGTGACCTCGCGCTCGTGCGCCTCGCCCGCGCTCTCGGCCGGGGTCTTGAGTACGTCCGCCAGACGGGCACGCGTCTCGGAGAGCCGCTCGGTGAGCACCTCGTAGAGGGTGGTCACGTGGGCCTGCTCCGACTCCGACTCCGACCGGCTCGCGGTGGGGTCTTGGACGTTGACCTGCGACAACAAGAGGCTCCTTCAGACGGCGGACCGGGTGTGCACCCGACGGCGTGGCAGCCGGGCGGGGGGCGGTTGCGTCAGTCGTGTCGGCCATGTCGGCCATGTCGGTCGTGTCGCTGATGCCGGCGCAACGGTGAATGCGCGGCGGTGACGACGACACATTGCTCAAGCTTGACTAGTGGACGGAGCCGCCGACAGTACAGCACGGAACGCGGTCGCCCCGCATGAGACGGGCGTGAGGTGGATCACTGCGCGGGAGTGCCGAGGGTGTGCCCCACGGGCTCACCTCGGAGCGTCCTGGCGTGACCTGGACGGGCGCCCGAGGGGCCGTCAGAATTCGTCCTGCATGGGCGAATCGGGATCGGAGCCGGGTCGGGCTTACGGCTCGGAACCGGGCGGAGCGCGCAGCCGTTCTTCAGACTGAGAGGGGCAACTGAGAGGGGCAGGGGCCGCGAAGGAGGCGACGCTCATGTCGAAGAACGCCGCGAACGCCTGAACGCTGAGATCGCCGCGGGGGCGTGGCTGCGGCCGGCTCACTCTGCCGATCGCTCGGCGAGTTGCTGCCCGAGGGCAGCGATGAAGACGCGGACACCGCATGGCGCGCGCAGCTGATCGAATGGAAGCGGGAGCTCTCCGGTAGCGCGGACGAGCACCTGGGGGAGCTGGAGGTGCTGCTGGACGAGATGTACGGGCACGTCGCCGAGAACCTGCCCGGCTACGCGGCTGTCGACATCGTGGACGGCAAGATCAGGATGGACCGGCTGGGGGCGGAGCCCGAGCCGGCCGGATGCAAGCCGTTGCACGACGCGGTGCAGGCGATGCTGCCCGGGATCGACTATCCGGAGCTGCTGCTCGAAGTCCACGCCCGGACCGGCATGTGCGACTGCTTCGAGCACATCGGCAGCAAGGTCGCCCGCCCCGCCGACCTCGACCTCACCCGCAATGGCCTACTGGTCCACAAGTCCACGAACATCGGTCTGGAGCCGGTCATCAAGCCCGGCGAGAAGGCGCTCACCCGGTCGATGTCGATGTCGCCCCGGCGGCCGACCGGCAGTCGATACCTCCGCTTTCCCTCACGGTTGCCCGGCCGTTCCGTGAGGGCGCAGGTGAGCATGTTCTTGACAGGGTCAGTGCGTGAGGCCGGGAGTGTCCTCGTGGGCCGTGTCCGGTTCGACGAACTTTGGTGCCTTCTCTGTGCGTGTTACACCGATAGCCCAGATGACCGCGTAGACAACGGCGAGCCCTGCCAGAAGCCGAGTGGTGTCAGGCATGCCGACGGACGCGGCCAGAGGTGCCACCGCGAGAGACGACACACCCTGGAAAGCGGAGGAGAGACCGAAGACGAGGACCATGACACGGCCGCGGATGTGGTCGGGGGTCGCGAGTTGAAGGCCGTTGACGGCGAGGATCGCGCACGCGCCCACTCCGATGTGGCCGATCAACGCTGCGGCCATGCCGGGACCGAGGGCTGTGACCTGGGCCAGGACAAGATAGCCGAACCCAAAGAGCGCCAGAGCGGCCCCGGCCGCGTGCAGTCTCCGGCGCATCGACCCAGCGACGAGCCGTCGGCCGACGAAGGGACCGAGTACGGCACCGAGCCCCTGTGCCAGATACAGGATCCCGACGCCGGCATCGCCGACGTGAAAGCGGTCGAGGGCGTACACAGGCAACAGGCCGACCATGCCGTAGCAGAGGCGCAGTCCCACGGTCAGCCACAGAAAGGCGGACACCACCGGGGTGGACCGTACGAAGGTCCAGAGTTCGGCCGTATCAGCCCGCATCCGGATCCGACGGGTCGTCATCGCCTTGGAGAGCGGCTGCCTGATCCTCGCGATGAGGAGCGCGGAGACGGCGAAGGACGCGCCGTCGATGACGAGGGTCGCCGAGGCACCCCATGTCGCGGAGACGACACCTCCCAGGCCGGCTCCCACCAGTAGGCCCGCCGAGTACAGGCTTCCGAGCGCGGTCTGTGCCAGCGGGAGTTCACGGGAGGTGACGAGGTTCGGCAGGGCGGCCTCGGGGATGGGACTCGCCATGGCGGCGGCGACGGAGAGCCCTGCCAGGCAGCCGAGGGCCAGTGGGACGGACTGGGTGTGAAGGGCGGCCAGCAGGCCAGCGACCGAAAGGATCGCGCCCAGGTCGCACGCAATGCGCAGGCGTTGCCGGTCGAACCTGTCGGTGAGCGGACCGATCAGCGGCAGCAGCAAGACCCCGGGTAGGGAGTTGACGGCGAACAGCAGCGCTGTCCAGCCCGCCGAGCCCGTATGGCGGTAGACGAAGCTGCTGAGGGCGACGAAAGTGAACCAGTCCCCGGTCAGGCTGAGAGCGGAAGCACAGAAGAGGCGTCGGAAGTCGGCGTTGTCACGCAGGAGCGCGACAAGACCTCCGTGAGGGCGGCGTCGAGCGAAGAACACCAATGACTCCAGCAGTGTGACGTCCCGAACGAAGACCGGGACGAACGACGGAATGACGCCGTGTGTGCCCCGCGGCCTGCAGAGGGCCACGGAACGATCGCTGGTCAATCACAGAGGTGCTGCATGACAGGCATCGTATGGGTGATGCCTCCGTTCACGGCCGGAGACGGCCAGAATGCGCTCCGTGGACGCCCTGCAGCCCGTGGCCGACGCCGGCGGTGCTGGACGTCTGTCCGGCACGTAGCGGTATCCCATACGTGTGGGCTCCCCGAAAAGACAACGCCAAGGGGCAAGCCCCAGGTCAAGCCCTGGGCTCCAGCGGGGTTGCGGCTGTCTGCTCGTCGTGTTCGCGCAGCATCCGAATGACGGTGGCGGGTGAGGGATGCTGTCCCCTCGTACAGCGGCTAAGGGCGTGCAGATCTTTAACTGGTGGCTTTCCGCTCGATGGCTCGTTGGTCCGGCATGGGTGGGTTGGATGGGCAACGGGCCGTGCTGGCAGCCAAGTTCGAGGCGATTCTGCCGCACCTCGACGAGCGGCAGCGTCGCCTGCTGATAGGGGCGGAGGCCCAGTCTCTCGGCCGCGGCGGGATCAGAGCAGTCGCCCGTGCCGCCGGTGTCCGTGAGGCCACTGTGTCTGCCGGAGTGAGAGAACTCGACTCTGGAGAGGCTCCGTTGGGACGCATCCGCCGGCCCGGTGCTGGCCGCAAACGCGTCGTCGACCGGAACCCAGCCGTTCGGGCGGCACTCCTCGCGCTGGTTGAGCCCGACGTCCGCGGAGATCCCATGTCGCCGCTGCGCTGGACCACCAAATCCACCCGCAAGCTCGCCGAGCAGCTGACCCGGCAGGGCCACAGGATCTCCGCGGACACGGTGGGCGACCTGCTGCGCGAGGAGGGCTTCAGCCTGCAGAGCAATGCCAAGACGCTGGAAGGCAAGCAGCACCCCGACCGGGACGCACAATTCCACTACCTCAACGAGCAGGCCCGCGACCACCAGGACGGCGGGGCTCCGGTGATCAGTGTGGACACGAAGAAGAAGGAACTGGTCGGCCCGTTCAAGAACAACGGCCGTGAATGGGAGCCGAGAGGCGAGCCGGTGCGGGTCGACACCCACGACTTCCCCGACCGCGTGCTGGGCAGGGCGGTGCCCTACGGCATCTACGACGTCGCCGCGAACACCGGCTGGGTCAACGTCGGCACCGACCACGACACCGCCGCGTTCGCCGTCGAGTCGATCCGCCGCTGGTGGAACGGAGCCGGGCGGGCCACCTACCCGACGGCCGACCGGCTGCTGATCACCGCCGATGCCGGCGGCTCCAACGGGTATCGCACCCGCACGTGGAAGACCGAACTCGCCCGGTTCGCCGCTGAGGCCGGCCTCACGATCACCGTCTGCCACCTGCCTCCCGGGACTTCGAAGTGGAACCGGATCGAGCACCGGCTGTTCTCCCACATCACCATGAACTGGCGTGGAAGGCCCCTGACCAGCCACGAAGTCATCGTCCAGAGCATCGCGGCGACCACCACCAAAACCGGCCTGACCGTGCACGCCGAACTCGACACCAACCCGTACCCCACAGGCATCCAGGTCAGCGACGACGAGCTCGCCGCCCTGCCCATCACCCGTCACCGCTTCCACGGCGACTGGAACTACAGCCTCCACCCCCAGCATCCGATGGACGCGGCCACGACCGACAGCACGTCGGACCAGGCCCCGTCGAGCAGACCGCCTCGCCTCACGCGGCGATCGCTGCAGGACCCTGAACTGACCGGGATGACCCGTCAGCAGCTCAGCGAGCTCATCGACGCGCTGACTCCAGCGCTGGAGGTTCAACGCGAGCAAGTGCTCCGCACACGTCGCGGTCATGAGCGCCTGGTGGCCCCTGGCACAGGTGCCAAGGCCAAACTCACCACAGCCGACCGGATCCTGGTCACCGTGCTCCACCTGCGCAAACTCGCGACCATGGACCTCCTCGGCCAACTCTTCGGCGTCACCGCCATGACCATCAGCCGCGCGAAACAGGACGTCCGCCCGCTCCTGGAAGCACACGGCCACCACATCAACGCTTCTACCGCCCGCCTTCGCACACCAGCCGACGTCGTGACGTTCCTCGATCCCCACTCCACCCAGACCAAGGTCAAAACGACGAGTTAAAGATCTGCACGCCCTAAGAACCCCTAACGGAATGCTCTACGCGGACTTGAGAGCGTGCCCGGGGTCGTGAACGAACGTGGTTGCTACTGTCCGGACGTGACCCTGACTGACCTCAACAACGGCTTTCGTGATGATGAGCAGCGGCGGCGCGTCCAGAGGGTCATTCATGATCGCCTCGCAGACGATCGTGACCCGCAGGAATGCCGCTTCCTCATGCGGTTCTGGTGGCAGCTGGTCATGTCGTACCAAGAGGTGTCGCTGGACGAGATCGGCCTGAACGTCGGCAAGCCGAAGCTGGACGTGATCGAGGCGCTGATCAGCGCCATCAGGTCGTCTCATGCCGACATCGACGCCTGGATCACCAGCACACAACAAGTCTTCCCGGTGATCCAAGATCGCGGCTTCAGGGCCGCCCAGGACACCGACGGTTAACGCGACCGGAGCTTTTTTCAGCCGTGGCCAGCAGATGATGCTGCAACCGAGGCTGAGGAAAGCTTCGTGGATGTCATCGCGTATCTCCCAGCGGGTGCGCAGGCGACGGAACCAGTGCAGGTGGGCGAACGCGCGCTCGACGACCCAGCGTTGGGTGCGGCCACACGCCGGCCTCGGTCCACTCGGCCAGGCGGCGCCAGCAGGTCGTGCCCGACCCGGAGCCGAGTTCCTGCGGCAGGTGTTCCCAGGCCATCCCGGTGTGCAGGACGAACAGGATGCCCTGGAACACCAGCCGGTCCGGATGCCGCTTGCGACCTGGGTGGCGGGTCCGTCGCTCGACCTTGGGCAGCAGCGGCTCGATCACCGCCCACAACTCGTCGTCGACTTCCCACGGCTTCGGCCGCGCCACCTCGCACCCCCGGATCATCGGTCCCGGAGTGATCCAACCACCTCGAAGAGCATTTCGTTAGGAGTTCTAACACAATGAGCCGAGTTGTTGGTGGGTGATGAGGCAGCAGCGTATGTGTTCGTGGACGTCGAGGGTGACGGAAACGACGGAGGAACGGATCTCTCCGGCGAGCTTGACGGCGGCCTCCAGTTCGGGGCGCTTGGTGGCGCGTGTGGAGATCTTCTCGGAGAAGATGCGGGCGCATCCGGCTTCGGTGAGGGAGTCGAACTGTGCGTCCAGGGACTGCCGGGCGGTCGAGGCGCGGGCGTACCCGAGGCGTACGTGTACGACCGGCTCGGCGCCGGCGCTCGCGGGCCGGGGCAGTTCGGTCCGGACCGCGCCAGGCTTGCGTACGGCGGGGGTCGGCACGCTGAGTGTTTCGGCGAGTTGGGGCACGAGGCGGAAGCGGGCGGTGTGGTACTGGACGGCCACCTTGCCCTTGCCGGTGCGGCGGGGCGAGCCCGCGGGGGCGACACAGATGGGCCGCTGACGCGCGGAGCACGGCCACAGAGGCTCAGCGTCGCGCCGACTCGGCGCCGTCCAGGGAGCAGGAGTTCACCACGTCGCCGGTCGCGGGCCGGCCGACCGTGTGGTCCGGGGGCGGCGGGGTGCCCCGCTCCACCCAGGCGGTCAGCGCGTCGAACGCCGACCGCTGGCAGGGCAGGATGGGCCGCAGCCGGTCGGGATACGTGTCGTACAGTCCGTCGACGTGCGTCCCGCCCTCGACGCCGTAGTAGCGGTGCAGCTTGCCCCGCCCGCTCGCGTCGATCATGCGCGCGTACACGTCGGAATCGGCCGCCTTGGGCAGCAGCGCGTCCATGTCGCCGTGCAGCGTGATCAGCGGCCTGCCGATGCGCCCCGTCAGCGCGACGCGGGCCACGGCACGGTGTACGGCGCCGGGACGTGAGGCGTAGTCGTACGTCGCGTCCGAGGCGCACGGCGCGAGGATCTCCTCCACCGTGCCCCCGGCGGACGCACCGGGACAGGCGGGGTCGTACGCCGGGTCGAACTCGGCCCGGTAGATCTTCTGGGTGAGGCCCCAGTAGGCCTTCTCGTGGTACGGCCACAGGAACTCCGAACCGCGCGCGAAGCCCACCGCGTACAGGTCCTCGTCCCGCGCCGTGCCCCGCATCCGCGCCACCGTCGCCGGCAGCGAGGTGAGCAGGCTGGGGCCCCGCGTGGTCCACAGGGCTCCCTCCCAGTCCACGCCGCCGTCGTACAGCTCCGGGTGGTTCTCCAACTGCCAGCGGGTGAGGTAACCGCCGTTGGATACACCGGTGATGTACGTCCGTCGCGGGGCGTGCCCGTAGCGCCGGGCCACCACCCGGCGGGCCGCCCGAGTGAGCTCCGTGGTGCGGGTGTTCCACTCGGCGACGGCGTCCCCCGGCCGGTCGCCGTCCCGGTAGAAGTCCGTCCCGCTGTTCCCCTTGTCGGTCGCGGCGTAGGCGTAGCCGCGTGCGAGGACCTGGTCGGAGATCGCCTTGTCCGTCGCGTACTGCTTGCGTGTGCCCGGCGCGCCGGTGACGACGAGCCCGCCGTTCCAGTGCTCGGGCAGCCGGATCACGAACTGCGCGTCGTGCCGCCAGCCGTGCGTGGCGTTGACGTGCGAGGTGTCGGGGAAGTAGCCGTCGATCTGTATTCCCGGTATCCCGGACGGAAGGCGCGTTCCGGCGGCCGTGAGGCCTGCCTGGTCGGCCGGGTCGGTGTAGGGCGTGCCGGCGAGGCCCGTGGTGGTCAGATCGGCCAGGCAGGCGCTCTGCTGGCGGGCGGCGCCCGGGACGCGCAGGCGTTCGTGGAGGGCGCAGGAGGCGTCGTCGGCGGCGGGTGCGGCGGAGGCGGGCACCGGACCGGTGAGAGCCGCCGCGGTGAGGACGGCGGCGGCGAACGGAACACCTGGGGACAGACGCATCTGGGCCTCCGGAAGGGGACAGGACAGTCGGAAGAGGGGGAGGTGGGCGACGGGGAAGGGAGAGGGGAACGACGGCTGCCCCATGGTGCGGTTCCTCCACCGCCTCATCCATGGGCTGGGGCCACATGGAATCGCGTCGCCACATAGCGGCCCGTCACAGCGAGTCGGCCGTGCCTGGAGCCGGCACGTGTACCGCGCGCACACGCGGCACGGGACTCCTCGGGGAGAGGACCGAACTCGACGCCATGGAATGGCTCTGAGTCGATCCGATTCCGATCCGGGAAGGGCACGCCGGCGGGAAGCGGGCGCGTGCAGGGGGCGCGCGGTTCCTGGGCGTGGAGGTTCCGGAGAGGGTGGATCACACGCGGTTGCCCCAAGACCCCGCATCCGGCGAACATGCCGTCCTCGAAGCGCGGAACGGAGGTTCAGCAGCAGCGCGGTGAGCGTGCCGGCCCGACACGGGCGTCCCCGACGCCGCCCCGGCCGTCCGACACCCGGACCGCGCCCCTGACTCCGGTCTGGCTGAAGGCCCCCTTCGACCTGCTGCCCCTCCCGGCACGGATGAAGTGCCCCAACCCGCTACGGCCGCACGCGCACCCCGCCCGCCTGCGAGACGCTGCGCCACGCCCTCGACACCGGTGACGCGGGCGAACGGCACACCGCCCTGTTCCCGGCCGTCGTACGCCGCGGGCCTCGCCGGGTGAGCCGGGCCCTCGGCGATCCGCTCCTCGGCCGCCGCGCCCGAGCGTGGAGACGCTGCTCCCCGACTCCGGCGACGGCCGCTGCGGGGGAAGGTCAGCTGGGGCGCACCGCCATCCTGTCGAGGGCCTCCAGCAGACCGGGCAGTTCCTGGCCGCGGCCCACCGGCAGGACCTCCCCGGGTTCCTCGTCCAGCAGCACGAACGCGATGTCGTCGGTCCTGGCCACCAGCGACCAGCCGGGACCGTCGGCGCGCAGCGTCCGCGCCTCGCCCGGCGCGAACGACGACCGGACCCGGCCGAGGGGCGGCGGGTCCTCGACATAGGACCTGGCCTCGGCGAGGACCCGCCGGACCCCGCCGTGCCCCTTGGCCTCGGGCGCGCCCTGCCCGCCCCCGCCCGGCGCCTCGAACGTCCGCCGGGCGCCCTCGGAGCCCGCCGCGGCTCCCTCCGTGACACCCTCCGGGCCCGCCGCGCCGGCGAACTCGGCGTCGTCGATCTGCTCGCGCCACACCGCCCACTGCAGCGCGATCTCGTCGGCTCCCAGACGGCGCTGCGCCGGACCCCAGACCGAGGTGTCCGGCGGCGACAGCGGGTCCTGCTCCGCGATCTCGGGGGCGGGATCGTGCGGCGCGGGCACGTTCGGCGCCGCGACGGCGACCGCGAGGGGCCAGCCGGGCAGGGCGGCGACGACGCTGCGCTCGTCGGGTGACAGGTCGTACTCCATGCCGCAGTCCCACGAGGCGATGGCCACCGCGACCAGCGACACGTCGTCCACGACCACGGTCCACCGGGCGCCGTCGCCGTCCTGGCCGAGCACCAGGCCGTAGCCGTCGGCGAGCGGGGCAAGACCGAGCGCGGCGCACGCCTCCGGATAGTCGTCGCCCAGCACACTCGGGAACTTCGCCGGCGTCAGCAGTACCGCCGTGAGCACATAGAGCGCGTCGTCCTCGGCGGCGACGGTGTCCTCATCCGTCCCGGCCATCCCAGCCTCCCCATCGGTTTGTCCAACGGCGCGCACCCTAATCTGCCGGGAACGCCCTTGTCACGACTCCCACTGCCATCCGGAGCTGCGGCTTTCCGGCCGGAAGGCCGCCGGGGAGAGCAAACCGACCGCGCGCCGGGCCGCTGGGTCAGGCCGGCGGAAGCCCCAGGAGGGCACGCGCCACGGCCTGCGGCGACTCGCCGCGTTCGCGGGCCAGTGCGATGACGGCCCGCCGCGCGAGTTCGCCGACACCGAACGACAGGGCCTCCGGGGACACCCATTCCGCGGCCTCGTCCATCCGGTCCCGGTCATCCTCCGCCGACGCCGCGACATGGACTGCGGCGGCCTCGAAAAGATTGTGTGTGCGTTCGTCGCGGCTGCCCTTCTCCGCCCGCCTTGCACGGGCCCGTCCCGCCCAGGACTCGCGAAGCCTGTCGAACACGCCGACCACCATCCTCACTCGTACCGCCCACCGTCACCGACCGTACAGCTCCTGCTGCACACCGTAGAGTTGACGGACCGGCAGCAGAAGGGGGACGGCGCAGTGCAGCGCTACGCACGGCTGGAGCAGATCCGGCGGATGGACCCGTTCGAAGACGCCTCCGAGATCTACCGGCTCTCCGCGGCCTACGAGTTCCCGTGGGACTTCACCCGCGCCCTCGAACTGGCCCTCTACCGCACCTACGCGGTGCCCTCCATCGGTCGCCTGCTGGCCGAGACGGCGGAGCTGACCGACCACACCCAGAAGCGGTACGACGACACCTCGCTCCTTCTCGACGCCGTCGTGGAGCACGGTTTCGGCAGCCCGCAGGGCACCACCGCGATCCGCCGCATCAACCAGATGCACCGCGGCTACGACATCACCAACGACGACATGCGGTACGTGCTCTGCACGTTCGTCGTCGTGCCCAAGAGGTGGATCGACGCCTACGGATGGCGCAGGTTCTCCCGCCACGAGACCATCGCCTCCGCCGTCCACTACCGCACCCTGGGCCGGCACATGGGCATCAAGGACATCCCCGGCACCTACGAGGAGTTCGCCGACTGCCTCGACCGCTACGAGGAAGCCCACTTCGCGTGGGACGAGGGCGCCCGGAAGGTGTCGGACGCCACGCTCGCCCTGATGGCTTCCTGGTATCCCCGTCCCGTGCGTCCGCTGCTGCGCACCGCGACGCTCGCCCTGCTCGACGAACCGCTGCTGCGCGCCTTCCGCTACACCCCGCCCGGGCACGGCACGCGCGCGTGGGCGCGCCGTGCGGTGCGACTGCGGGGACGCGCGGTCCGGCTGCTGCCGCCACGGCGCCAACCGCACCACGCGCGCCAGAACTGGGAGATCAAGAGCTACCCCGACGGCTACCTGCTCGACGACCTGGGCACCCGCCCGGTCCCCGGCCTCCGCGGCTGTCCCGTCCGGCACCTCGGCGAGCCCGTCCCCGAATGAGCGTCACCCGCCCGGCAGCCACACGGGGCGGGGCGACATTCTGCGCGGCTACCGTCGGTGGTCGGCGGCCGGTGCCCGGTGGCCAGTCGCCGGCCATCAGCGCGCAACGGTCAGGGGTCGGGCGTCAGGCGTCAGCGGTCAGCGCTCAGCCGTCAACGGTCCGCCGCCCGCCGCCCGCCGCTTGCCGCCCGCCGTCCGCCGTCCGCAGTCAGTTGCTTCGGACCGCCAGTGCCAGGAACCTGGCGTCCTCGTCGGCGTACGAGGTCAGTCGCCACCCCGAGGCCGACAGCAGTGAGCGGAGGTTCGGCTCGGCGCGCAGGTCGTCCGGGGTGATCCGACGGCCGTGGCGTGCCGCGAGCGCGGCTCTGCCGATCGGGTGGAACAGTGCGAGTACGCCACCTGGGCGCACCACGCGCGCGAGCTCGCGCAGGTTGTCCTCCGGCTGCGGCAGGTGCGCGATCAGCCCCGCCGCGAACACGGCGTCCAGCGACTCCGAACACAGCGGCAGCGCCGCCACGTCCGTGAGCAGCAGCCGCCCTTCGCGGCCCCGCCCGGCCCGTACGGCGGCCTCCAGCATGGCCGGCGTCAGATCCGCGCCGAGGACCACTCCCGAGGGTCCGACTGCGGCTCGAAGCGGCGGCAGTGCCCGTCCGGTGCCGCAGCCCGCGTCGAGCACGCGGTCGCCCTCGCGGAGCCCGAGGTCGGCGACGGCGGCCTCGTAGGCGGGGCCGTCGTCGGGAAACCTGGTGTCCCAGCCGGCGGCGCGGGCGGCGAAGAACTCTTGCACGTGCGCGTGGTCGTCACTCATGCCCCGCATGATCCCGCAGAACGACCGTACGGCGCGGACGGGCGGACGCCCCGGAGACGCCCCTCCGGGACGCCCGCCGGCGGCCGGGGCCGTCTTCCGGAGTCCGGCCGGGTCACGCCCGGCCGTTCCGTGCCGCCCGGGCGGCTCCCCGACGAACGGATCCCGCACGAGGCGATCGCGGGGCTCCGTGGTGGAGCGTGGCCCGAGGGCCGTCGGCCACGACGCGGTACCGGGCAGCACCCTGCCGACGTTCACGCCGGCCGAGCCCCGCAGGCGCCGCATCCACAAGGCGCCCAGCCTGCGCGAGGTGACGCGGACGGGAAGCTCTCGCGGAACGCCGTCACGCGGGCCGAACGCCTCGACGCGCTCCTCGCCCAGGGGCCGCGCCCCGGTCCGCGCCGCCCGGGGACGAAGCCCCGAGGGGTTCTCCGGGATCCTGGCCCGGCCGCGGCACGACGCGGTCGAACGGCGGCCGGTCGAACGGCGGCCGGACGTCGCGCACACAGGAAATGTCACCATCACGGGCGAGATCGCGCCCTTTTACGGCCGGCTTGCCGGTGTTGATCACCACCTCGTCACCGTCCAGCAGAAACCAGACCGGCGTCACCTCGGGGCTGCCGTCTGCCCGAACAGGGGAGAGTCCTGCGGTGCGGGTCCCGTGGGGGACGAACGCCCGCCGCTCGTCACCGGTCATCTTCCGGGCCATACCTCCCTCGCCCCTCCTTGCCCGCGACCGGACCGTGGGGAAGGCTGGCGGGGGCAGATGCTCCGGACATGGGAGACATCGCACGGGCAGAACACGGGGGAACCGGACCATGGCGCACACCAAAGGGCTCGGCTGGCTGCTGGACGACCTGACCGAGCGGGTCGGACATGTGCGGCACGCGCTGGTGCTGTCCAACGACGGACTGGTGACGGGGGCGAGTACGGGACTGCGGCGCGAGGACGCGGAACATCTCGCCGCCGTGTCGTCCGGGCTGCACAGCCTCGCCAAGGGCTCCGGCCGGCACTTCGGCGCGGGCGGCGTGCGCCAGACGATGATCGAGTTCGACGACGCGGTGCTGTTCGTCACGGCCGCCGGCACGGGCAGCTGCCTGTGCGTGCTGAGTGGCGCGGAAGCCGACATCGGCCGGATCGCCTACGAGATGACCCTGCTCGTCAACCGGGTCGGGGAGCACCTCGACGTGGACGCCCGCTTCCCCGAGCGGAAGCCGAGAAGCCACCCGTGACCTGGTGCTTTGCTGGACCTCGCGGAGTTATCCACAGGCTCGCCACCCTTTGGGCCGAAGCGGCTACGGTTTTTCTCCGGGGCCGCCACGACCGCGCGGGCCGTCCATTCCACGGGGGAGACCGACATGACCGGCAACACCGCCACACCACCGACGATCGCCGCCACATCCTCGACGACCGCCACCACATCGCCGACGATCGCAGCCACATCCTCGACGACCGCCACCACACCACCGACGACCGCCACCAAACCACCGACGACCGCCGCCACATCCTCGACGACCGTCCGCGCGGCATCGGCGACCACCACGCTCACACTGAGCCGAGCCGTGCGTGAACTGAGCCTGAAACGCGGCGAGCTCGACCTCGCCGTCCGCCTCGGACGCGTCACGACCGTTCACGACACGGGCGGTGGACGCGTCGCCCGCGAGGAGATCGAGCGTCTGCGTGCCGAGGAGGGTTTCCCCGACGGGCTGCGCGAGCGCGTCGAAGCCGTCGGCACGAAGGACGGGGCGGCAGTCCTCCAGGTGCCCGAGAGCAGGTTCACCCGCCTCGCCCGCCTGAGCCTCAGGACCGCCAACGGGCCGGTGTGCCGGCGGGCCGGCACCGGATACCACCGCACCGGACCAGAGCGCGAACGCCGCGGACAGGCAGCGCGGCCTGCGCGGCCGGCTGCGCCGCAGGGGGACGGGAGCGCTTACAGCGCCCTGAACAGCCCTTCCTGGACGACGGACACGAGCAGGCGTCCCTCGACGTCGTAGATCCGGCCACGGGCCAGACCCCGCCCGCCCGTCGCGATCGGCGATTCCTGGTCGTACAGGAACCACTCGTCCGCGCGGAACGGCCGGTGGAACCACATCGCGTGGTCCAGCGACGCCATGTCGAACCCCCGCGGACCCCACAGCGGTTCGACGGGGATACGCACGGCGTCCAGCAGGGTCATGTCGCTGGCGTAGGTCAGCGCGCACGTGTGCACCAGCGGATCGTCGCCCAGCGGGCCCACCGCGCGCATCCACACGGCGCTGCGCGGATCGGCGCCCCTGACCTCGTCGGCGGTCCAGCGCAGCCGGTCGACATAGCGGATGTCGAAGGGCTGACGCCGGGCCATCCGCTCCAACTGCTCCGGCAGCGCGCCCAGATGCTCCCGGATCTCGTCCACGACCGTCGGCAGGGATTCCGGGGACGGAAGCTCACGGCCCGGCGGCAGCTGGTGCTCGAAACTCCCCGGTTCGGGTTTGTGAAAGGAGGCGGTGAGGTTGAAGATCGTGCGGCCCTGCTGCACCGCGGTGACCCGGCGCGTCGTGAACGACCGCCCGTCCCGCACCCGCTCCACCTGGTACACGATCGGCACACCCGGCCGGCCGGGCCGCAGGAAGTACGCGTGCAGCGAGTGCACGGGACGGCCGCTCTCCGTGGTCCGCCCGGCCGCGACCAGCGCCTGCCCGGCCACCTGGCCCCCGAAGACCCGCTGCAGGGATTCCTGCGGGCTGCGTCCACGGAAGATGTTGACCTCGATCTGCTCCAGGTCGAGCAGGTCGACGAGGCTCTCGGCCGGGTTCGTCATGGGTGGTGTTCTCCTGTGCTCACAACGCAACGGCGTCTTACAGCTGACCGACGTCGGTGACCCGCACGATCGCCCGGCCCTCCGCGTCGGACGCGGTCAGATCGACCTCCGCGCTGATGCCCCAGTCATGGTCGCCGTTCGGGTCGTCGAAGATCTGACGGACACGCCACAGAGCGTTCTGCGGCTCCTCCTCGATCACCAGCAGCTTGGGACCGCGGGCGTCGGGGCCGGTGCCCAGGTCCTCGTACTCGTCCCAGTACTTGTCCATCGCCTCGCCCCACGCCTCCGCGTCCCAGCCGGCCTCGGCGTCCATCTCGCCCAGCTCCCCGACCTGGTCGAGGGCGGCGAGCTCCACCCGGCGGAACAAGGCGTTGCGGACCAGGACACGGAAGGCGCGCGCGTTGGTGGTGACGGGCTTGACCTCGTCGGCCTTCTCCTGGGCCTCCTCGGCGGTCATCTCCTCCGGGTTGGCCAGCTGCTCCCACTCGTCCAGCAGACTGGAGTCGACCTGGCGGACCATCTCGCCCAGCCACTCGATCAGGTCCTGCAGGTCCTCCGACTTGAGGTCGTCGGGGATGGTGTGATCGAGGGCCTTGTAGGCACCGGCGAGGTAGCGCAGCACGATGCCCTCGGTGCGGGCCAGCTCGTAGAACGACACCAGCTCCGTGAACGACATCGCCCGCTCGTACATGTCGCGGACGACCGACTTCGGCGACAGCGGATGGTCACCGACCCAGGGGTGACTCTTGCGGTACGTGTTGTACGCGTGGAAGAGCAGCTCCTCCAGCGGCTTCGGGTACGAGATGTCCTGGAGCCGCTCCATGCGCTCCTCGTACTCGATCCCGTCCGCCTTCATGGCGGCCACGGCCTCGCCGCGCGCCTTGTTCTGCTGGGCGGCCAGGATCTGCCGCGGGTCGTCCAGCGTGGACTCCACGACGGACACCATGTCCAGGGCGTACGACGGCGACTCCGGGTCCAGCAGCTCGAAGGCGGCCAGCGCGAACGTGGACAGCGGCTGGTTCAGCGCGAAGTCCTGCTGCAGGTCCACCGTGAGGCGCACGACGCGGCCCTCGGTGTCCGGCTCGTCCAGCTTCTCCACGATGCCGCCGTCCAGCAGCGACCGGTAGATCGCGATGGCCCGCCGGATGTGCCGCAGCTGCTGCTTGCGCGACTCGTGGTTGTCCTCCAGCAGGTGCCGCATCGCCCGGAACGCGTCGCCCGGCCGGGCGATCACCGACAGCAGCATCGTGTGCGTCACCCGGAAACGGGACGTCAGCGGTTCCGGCTCGGATCCGATGAGCTTCTCGAAGGTCTGCTCCGTCCACCCGACGAAACCCTCGGGCGCCTTCTTGCGGACGACCTTGCGGCGTTTCTTCGGGTCGTCGCCGGCCTTGGCGAGGGCCTTCTCGTTCTCGACGACGTGCTCGGGGGCCTGGGCGACGACGAAGCCCTCCGTGTCGAAGCCCGCCCGGCCGGCCCGGCCCGCGATCTGGTGGAACTCCCGTGCCCGCAGCGTGCGCACCCGGGTGCCGTCGTACTTGGTCAGCGCGGTGAACAGCACCGTGCGGATGGGGACGTTGACCCCCACGCCGAGCGTGTCCGTGCCGCAGATGACCTTCAGCAGACCCGCCTGCGCGAGCTTCTCCACCAGCCGCCGGTACTTCGGCAGCATGCCGGCGTGGTGCACACCGATGCCGTGCCGGACGTAACGCGAGAGATTGCGGCCGAACTTGGTGGTGAAGCGGAAGTTGCCGATCAGCTCGGCGATCCGGTCCTTCTCCTCACGCGTGCACATGTTGATGCTCATCAGTGCCTGCGCCCGCTCCACGGCCTGCGCCTGCGTGAAGTGCACGATGTAGACGGGGGCCTGCCGTGCCGCCAGCAGCTCGGTGAGCGTCTCGGTGAGCGGTGTGTAGCGGTACTCGTAGGACAGCGGCACCGGACGGGTCGCCGAGCGGACCACGGACGTGGGGCGGCCCGTGCGGCGCGTGAGGTCCTGCTCGAAGAAGGAGACGTCGCCGAGCGTGGCCGACATGAGGACGAACTGCGCCTGCGGCAGTTCCAGCAGGGGGATCTGCCAGGCCCAGCCGCGGTCCGGCTCCGCGTAGAAGTGGAACTCGTCCATGACGACCTGGCCGACGTCCGCGTGCTTCCCGTCGCGCAACGCGATGGAGGCGAGCACCTCGGCGGTGCAGCAGATCACCGGGGCGTCGGCGTTCACGGAGGCGTCGCCCGTGAGCATGCCGACGTTCTCCGTGCCGAACAGCTTGCACAGCTCGAAGAACTTCTCCGACACCAGCGCCTTGATCGGTGCCGTGTAAAACGTGACCTGGTCGCGTGCGAGAGCGGCGAAATGGGCACCCGCCGCGATCATGCTCTTGCCGGAGCCGGTGGGTGTCGACACGATCACGTTCGCACCGGAGACCACCTCGATCAGCGCCTCCTCCTGGTGGGGATAGAGCGTGAGACCGCGCTCCCGGGCCCAGGACTCGAAGGCGTCGTACAGGGCGTCGGGGTCGGCGGTCGGCGGCAGCTGATCGATGAGGGTCACGCCCCCATCTTGCCTGGCCCCCGGTCCGATGCGGGAATCGGAGGATCCGCCGAAGATCGCGAACGCTACGCTGTGTCGCCGACGGCGCGTCAGCGCCCCGGGGCAACGGGACAGCTGCACACGAGGAATGGGGCGGGCAACGGCCATGATGGGACCAGCACACTCACTGTCCGGCGCGGCCGCCTGGCTCGGCGTCGGAGCGGCGGCCGCCGCTGCCGGACACCCCATGCCCTGGCCCGTTCTGCTGGTGGGTGCGCTGATCTGCGCCGGCGCGGCGCTCGCGCCCGACCTCGACCACAAGGCGGCCACCATCTCGCGGGCCTTCGGGCCACTCTCCCGAGGGCTGTGCGAGATAGTCGACAAGTTGTCCTACGCCGTCTACAAGGCGACGAAGAAACAGGGCGACCCGCGCCGCTCGGGCGGACACCGCACGCTCACCCACACCTGGCTGTGGGCCGTGATGATCGGTGGGGGCACCTCGGTGCTGGCGATCACCGGGGGCCGCTGGGCCGTGCTGGCGATCCTCTTCGTGCACCTGGTGCTGGCCATCGAGGGCCTGCTGTGGCGGGCGGCCCGCGGCTCCAGCAGCGACATCCTGGTCTGGCTGCTGGCGGCGGCCAGCGCCTGGATCCTGGCCGGCGTCCTGGACGAGCCGGGCAACGGCGCGGCCTGGCTGTTCACGGCTCCGGGTCAGGAGTACCTGTGGCTGGGCCTGCCGGTCGTGCTGGGCGCACTGGTGCACGACCTCGGCGACGCGCTGACGGTGTCCGGCTGTCCGATCCTGTGGCCGATTCCCCTGGGCCGCAAGCGGTGGTACCCGATCGGCCCGCCGAAGGCCTTGCGGTTCCGGGCCGGCAGCTGGATCGAGCTCAAGGTGCTGATGCCGGCGTTCATGCTGCTCGGCGGGGTGGGCTGCGCGGCGGCGCTCAACGTCATCTGACGGCCGGGGCGGCGCCGGGGGGCGGCGCCGCCGGGACGCTCCTCGTTGCGTCGGCGTCCGGTGCCGGTGGCCGTCCACCGGGCCCGGCCCGGTCGGCGGCAGTACGCGTTCGGCAGGGTGCCGGTTCCTCAGCCGGTGTCCTTGCCGGCCCCGCCGCCGTACCGACGCGCGAAACGGGCGACGCGGCCCTCGGAGTCCACCGTGCGGGCCGTGCCGGTGTAGAACGGGTGGCTCTCCGAGGAGATCTCCACATCCACGACCGGGTAGGTCTCGCCGTCGTCCCACTCGATGGTCCGGTCGCTGGTCGCGGTCGACCGGGTCAGAAAGGCGTACCCGGCGGCGCGGTCACGGAAGACGACGGCGTGGTAGGCGGGGTGCTTGTTCTGCTGCATGGCTGCTCCTCGTGCGGAGGCGGTGGTGGCGCGGTCGGCGGCGGTGCGGTGGGACGGGTCCGCCGGGGGCCGACGTGGTGGGCCGCGCGGTGGCCGACGCGGTGGGTGGCGTCAGCCGGGCAGGACGTCCTCGTCGACGATGTGCACGGCGGCCTCCTCGGCGGAGGCGGCGGCTCCGTCGATGCCCACGTCCATGGCGACGAGCGCGCCTTCCTCGTCCTCGTGTGCCCCCTCGTCGGGTGCGACGAGACGGCCGGAGCGGATGTCGCCGACCTCGTTGTCCAGGAGTTCCCCGTCGGTGTTCTGGGAGTCGCCCAGCCCGTCGCCGGCCGAGGGCGCGAGGTCCGGTGCCTCTTCGGCGAGGCGCTGCTCGAGCGTTTCGCCGAGGTGGCGCTCCGCGGCCGTCACACCGACGTGTTCCACCGCGAGGGGCCGTTCCGGCGGGGACCAGCCGCGGTCGAGCGGATCGTCCACACCGTCGTACTCGAGGGTGTCCTCCGCGTCGAGCAGCCCCGTGTCCTCCCGTTGCTCGGACCCGTCGGGCTGGTAGACGTCGTCTCCCCAACCGTCGGCGCTGTTCACGGATACCTCCAGGGGGTGAGGACGGGCCCCTCCCCGTCGCGGATCACGGTGGGCCACGCCTGCCGGAGGCACAGGCGCCGCCCGTCGCCGCATCGCGTGGTTCCCGGGCGTTCCCCGAGCCGGTGCCTGCCTCCAGCCTTCCACCCTGCTTCGGGACCGCGCAACGGCACCGGGGAGCAGTCCCTGACAGCCCGGCCCCGGCCTGCCGCCCACCTCGCGGCTCCACCCCGACGGCGGCCCGCGCCCGAGACTGGGCCGAGGCACTGGCCGGTCACCGGCGGCGCGGTCGCGCCGGCTCGCACACCCGCCCGGGGCGCCACCCCGGCGGATGAAGTCGTCCCGGCCGCCCCGGCCGTCGGGGTCGTCGCCGTGGCCACCCCGGAACCCGGACCCGGAGCAGCCACGACGCGACGCCCTCCCGGGTCATCCGTGCCAGGACCGCCACAGCGCCGCGTACGCCCCGTCGGCCGCGACCAGCTCGTCATGGCTGCCGAGTTCGCTGATGCGGCCGTCCTCGACGACGGCGATCACGTCGGCGTCGTGGGCGGTGTGCAGCCGGTGGGCGATGGCGACCACGGTGCGGCCGTCGAGGACCCGGGCCAGGGACCGCTCCAGGTGGCGAGCCGCCCGCGGGTCGAGCAGGGACGTCGCCTCGTCCAGGACCAGCGTGTGCGGATCGGCCAGCACCAGCCGGGCCAGCGCGATCTGCTGCGCCTGAGCGGGAGTGAGGGCGAGACTGCCGGAACCGACCTCGGTGTCCAGACCGTCGTCCAGTGCCCGTGCCCAGCCGTCCGCGTCCACGGCGGCCAGCGCGGCCCACAGCTCGGCGTCCTCGGCACACGCGCGGGCGAGCCTGAGGTTGTCGCGCAGGGAGCCCACGAAGACGTGGTGCTCCTGGTTGACGAGGGCGATGTGGGAGCGGGTGCGTTCGGCGGGCATCCGGGAGAGTTCTGCGCCGCCCAGGGTGATCCTGCCGTCCCGGGGCGCGTAGATGCCCGCCAGCAGCCTGCCCAGGGTGGACTTGCCCGCGCCCGAGGGGCCGACCAGCGCCATCCGTGTCCCCGGGGCCACCTCCAGGGTCACCTCGCGCAGCACGTCGACGCCCTCGCGGTAGCCGAAGTGCACCCGGTCCGCTCGCACGTCGCGCCCCTGCGGGGACAGCGCGTCGTCACCCGGCTCCGGCTCGATGTCCCGGACACCGACCAGCCGGGCCAGCGACACCTGCGCCACCTGCAGCTCGTCGTACCAGCGCAGGATCAGCCCCACAGGGTCGATCAGCATCTGAGAGATCAGTGCGCCCGTCGTCAGCTGACCGACCCCGATCCAGCCCTGCAGGACGAACACGCCGCCGATGAGCAGCACGGAAGCGAGGACGGTGACATGGGTGACGTTGATGACGGGGAAGAGCACCGACCGCAGCCAGAGCGTGTAGTTCTCCCAGGCGGTCCACTCCTTGATGCGGCGCTCCGACAGGGCGACGCGACGGTCGGCGAGCCGGTGGGCCTCGACGGTGCGTCCGGCGTCGACGGTCTCGGTGAGCGCGGCGGCGACGACGGCGTATCCGGCCGCCTCGGAGCGGTACGCGGACGGCGCCCGGCGGAAGTACCAGCGGCAGCCGGCCACCAGCAGCGGCACGGCGACCAGCACGGCGGGCGCCAGCTCGGGAGCCGTCACGACGAGACCGCCGAGCAGCAGCCCCGCCCAGACGACGCCGATCGCCAGCTGCGGTACGGCCTCGCGCATCGCGTTGGCGAGCCGGTCGATGTCCGTCGTGATGCGGGACAGCAGATCGCCCGTCCCGGCACGCTCCAGCACGCCGGGCGGCAGCCCGACCGACCGCACGAGGAAGTCCTCCCGCAGGTCGGCCAGCATCCGCTCGCCCAGTACCGCGCCGCGCAGCCGCACCTGACGCACGAACACGGCCTGCACGAGCAGCGCGGTCACGAACAGTCCGGCCGTGAGCTCCAGACGCAGCTCGCCGGCCCCGTCCGACACCCGCTCCACGAGGCCGCCCAGCAGGTAGGGACCGACCATGGAGGCGATCACGGCGACCGTGTTGACGGTGATGAGGAGCAGGAAGGCGCGCCGGTGCCGGCGCAACAGTTCGGCCACGTAGGCACGTACGGTCGCGGGGGCGCCGACCGGCAGGGTGCTCGCCGTGGTCGGTGCCGCCGGGTCGTACGCCGGTGGCGCCACGCCGATCATGCGGTCTCCTCGATCTCTTCCAGAACCTTGTGTTCTTCCCATACGCCGTGCGGTCCGGTCGCCTCGTCCCCGGGCCCGGACCCGACGGTCCGCTGCGGGTGCGGGGTCGCCTCGTCTTCGGTGTCGCGGGTCACGACCGCCCGGTACCGGGGTTCGGTCGCCACCAGTTCGCGGTGGGCCCCCACGGCCACGACCTGCTCGTCGTGCAGGAACACGACACGGTCGGCCCGGTCCAGCAGCAGTGGGGACGAGGTGAACACGATGGTCGTGCGTTCGGCCCGCAGCTCCCGTACGCCCTGGGCGATGCGCGCCTCGGTGTGGGAGTCGACGGCGGAGGTCGGCTCGTCCAGGACGAGCACCCCCGGATCGGTGACCAGTGACCGGGCGAGGGCGAGGCGCTGGCGCTGTCCGCCGGACAGGGACCGGCCGCGCTCCGTGATGCGGGCGTCCATCGGGTCCTCGGCGTCCAGCGAGCCCTGCGCGAGCGCCGCGAGCACGTCGTCGCACTGGGCCGCGGCCAGCGCGTCGGCGGCATCGACGTCACCCGAGGCGGGTACGTCGAGCAGGTCGCGCAGCGAGCCCGACAGCAGCACCGGGTCCTTGTCCTGCACGAGGACGGCGGTGCGCGCCGAGTCCAGCGGCAGTTCGTCGAGCGGCACTCCGTCCAGCAGCACCGAGGTGCTCTGCTCGGAGGCGTGGCCGCCCAGGCGTTCCGCCAGCCGTCCCGCCGCGTCCGGGTCGCCGCACACCACGGCGGTGAGCCGTCCGGCGGGGGCGAGCAGACCGGTGGCCGGGTCGTACAGGTCGCCGGACGGGACGTCGGCGGCGCGCGATCCCGCGGTGTCCGTGGCCCGTCGCAGTGACAGCACCCGGGCGGTCCGCTTGGCCGAGGGGCGGGAGAAGGAGTAGGCCATCGCGATCTCTTCGAAGTGGCGCAGCGGATACGTCATGATCATGACCGAGCTGTAGACCGTGACGAGTTCACCGACGCTGATCCGGCCCTCCTGGGTCAGGCGCACGCCGTGCCAGACGACCGCGATGAGCAGCAGACCGGGCAGCAGGACCTGGATCGCGGCGATCAGCGCCCACATGCGGGCGCTGCGCACGGCGGCCCGGCGGACCTCCTGGGAGGCGCTGCGGTAGCGGTCGAGGAAGAGTTCCTCACCACCGATACCGCGCAGGACGCGCAGCCCGGCGACGGTGTCCGAGGCCAGTTCGGTGGCGCGGCCGGCCTTCTCGCGCTGGACGTCGGCGCGCTGGGTGGCGCGGGGCAGCAGCGGCAGTACGGCGATGGCGAGGACGGGCAGGCCCACGGCGACGATCACGCCGAGGGCGGGCTGGTAGACGAGGAGGCCGATGCAGACGAGTACGAGGGTGAGCATCGCCGCGGTGAACCGCGACAGTGCTTCCACGAACCAGCCGATCTTCTCGACGTCGCCGGTGGAGACGGCCACGACTTCGCCGGCCGCGACGCGGCGGGTCAGGGCCGAGCCCAGCTGCGCGGTCCTGCGGGCCAGCAATTGCTGGACGCGGGCGGCGGCGGTGATCCAGTTGGTGACGGCGGTGCGGTGCAGGAAGGTGTCGCCGACGGCGTTGGCGACACACACCAGCGCCATCAGGGCACCGGCCAGAGCGAGACGGCCGCCGGAGCGGTCGACGACGGCCTGCACGGCGAGGCCCACGCAGAACGGCAGGGTGGAGACGGCACCGAAGTGCAGCAGACCCCAGGCCAGCGACTTGGCCTGGCCGCCCAGCTGGTTCCGGAAGAGCCACCACAGGAATCGGGGTCCCGAGCGAACGTCAGGCTCACCCGGGTCGGGATACGGAAGGTCTTGGATCTGCATGACGTCCCAGTGGCTCGTGACAGGTCAGGGAGGGGGGAGTCGCTGTACGGGAACAGCAAACCGTGACAGGTTCGCGTCGCAGCGTGGTGGGAGGCAACCGGTTTTCCCGGCCGCGGACAGGCGGGCGGGCCCGGGCGTTCGGCCCGGACACGCCGACGTTCCGCGGGGGTACGCACGGCGACCCGGCCGTTGCTCAGTCCGCACCGCACGA
Source organism: Streptomyces sp. NPDC005925 (assembly GCF_040638805.1). Taxonomy (NCBI): domain Bacteria; kingdom Bacillati; phylum Actinomycetota; class Actinomycetes; order Kitasatosporales; family Streptomycetaceae; genus Streptomyces; species Streptomyces sp. NPDC005925. Next base: position 61,551 of record NZ_JBEXVL010000016.1, read on the forward strand.
CGATCCGCCCGTCGCGCGCCTCGTTATCCGTACGTGGTGTACCTGCAACCGGGTTACCTGTTCCTGGCCTCGGGGTCAGCCTGCCGCTCGACCGCCGACAGGGTTCAGCAGGCGCGCCGGTCTCCGTCGGGGGCGTGGCCGTGCCCGTCGGGGGCGCCGTCCACCAGCGTGTCCAGAAGACCGCCGAGCACCGTCCGCTGCTCGGCCGTCAGAGGCGCGAGGATTTCCTTCGCCGCGGCCCGGCGGGCGTGGTGCAGTTCGCTCACGGCCCGGTGTCCGTCGTCGGTGAGCTCGATCCGGATCACCCGGCGGTTCGTCGGGTCCGGAACCCGGCGAACCCTCCCGCTCGCCTCGAGTCCGTCGACGAGCGTCGTCACCGCGCGGGGGACCACTTCCAGACGTTCGGCCAGGTCGGCCATCCGCGGCGGCGAGGGGTAGTGCGCCAGCGTGCGCAGCAGCCTGGCCTGCGCCGGCGTGATCCCCAGACCGCCCTGCTGGAAACAGCGCTTCTGGATGCGGTGCATCCGGCGGGTGAGGCGCAGCAACTGTTCGGCGAGCGGGCCGTCGGAATCGGCGGGGGTCATGCGGGAACAATATCAGGAGGGTGTTCATTGTGAACATAGGTAACAATGAGCTAGGGTCAGACTCCGTCAGGCACCGCGAGCCGCGCCGGGGAACAAGACCCGGACCGTGACGCCGTGGACCGACGCCCCGGTCCCGCGCCGCGCCCAGTACCCGCAGACCGCAGACCGCAGACCGCGGACGGGAGACCGGCCGCCCGGCCACCCCACCGGAAACCCCGGTCGACCGGGCCACCCCTCGCCCGACCACGGCCTCACGTCTTCAGCCGTCGCAGCACTCATCACCTCCGTAGGAGCCCATGCACCCCGGTCATGAACCCGCCTGGACCCCGTCGACCGACGCCGCGGAGCAGCCGCGGCAGGTCCGCCGCATCCTGATGCTGTTCCGCCCCTATCGGGGCCGTCTCGCGATCGTCGGCCTGCTGGTCGGGGCCGCGTCGCTGGTCTCCGTCGCCACGCCCTTTCTGTTGAAGGAGACGCTCGACGTCGCGATCCCGCAGGGGCGCACCGGGCTGCTCAGCCTGCTCGCCCTCGGCATGATCGTCAGCGCCGTCCTCACCAGTGTGTTCGGCGTGCTGCAGACCCTGATCTCCACGACGGTCGGCCAGCGCGTCATGCACGACCTGCGTACCGCCGTCTACGGCCGCCTCCAGCGCATGTCGCTCGCCTTCTTCACCCGCACCCGTACCGGCGAGGTGCAGTCCCGGATCGCCAACGACATCGGGGGGATGCAGGCCACCGTCACCTCCACGGCGACATCGCTGGTCTCCAACCTGACCACCGTCGTCGCCACGATCGTCGCGATGCTCGCGCTCGACTGGCGGCTGACTGCCGTCTCGCTGCTGTTGCTGCCGGTGTTTGTGTGGATCAGCCGAAGAGTCGGCAACGAGCGCAGGAAGATCACCACGCACAAGCAGGACCAGATGGCCGCGATGGCCGCCACCGTCACGGAGTCGCTGTCCGTGAGCGGCATTCTGCTGGGCCGGACGATGGGTCGCTCCGACTCGCTCACCAGCGCCTTCTCCGAGGAGTCCGAGAAGCTGGTCGACCTGGAGGTGCGGTCGAACATGGCCGGGCGCTGGCGCATGGCCGTGATCATGATCGTCATGGCGGCGATGCCCGCCGTCATCTACTGGACCGCCGGGACGGCGCTCCAACTGGGCGGTCCGCAGGTCTCCATCGGCACGATCGTCGCCTTCGTCTCGCTCCAGCAGGGGCTGTTCCGTCCGGCCGTCGGTCTGCTGTCGACCGGCGTGCAGATCCAGACGTCGCTCGCGCTGTTCCAGCGCATCTTCGAGTACCTGGACCTGCCCATCGACATCACCGAGTGCGACGACCCCGTCCACCTCGACCGGATCAAGGGGGAGATCCGTTTCGAGAACGTCGAGTTCCGCTACGACGCCGAGGACGGCCCGGTCCTCGTCGGCATCGACCTCACCGTCCCCGCGGGCAGCAGCCTCGCCGTCGTCGGTTCGACCGGGGCCGGCAAGTCGACGCTCGGCTACCTGGTCCCGCGGCTGTACGACGTGACGGGCGGCCGGGTCACTCTCGACGGGGTCGACGTGCGTGACCTCGACTTCGACACCCTCGCGCGTGCGATCGGCGTCGTCTCCCAGGAGACGTACCTCTTCCACGCCTCCGTCGCCGACAACCTGCGCTTCGCCAGGCCGGACGCCACCGACGGGGAACTGCATGCGGCGGCGAAGGCGGCTCAGATCCACGACCACATCGCCGCCCTGCCCGACGGCTACGACACCGTCGTGGGCGAGCGGGGGCACCGCTTCTCCGGCGGCGAGAAGCAGCGCCTGGCCATCGCCCGGACCATCCTGCGCGACCCGCCGGTCCTCATCCTCGACGAGGCGACCAGCGCGCTGGACACCCGCACCGAGCACGCCGTGCAGGCGGCCATCGACGCGCTGTCGGCCAACCGCACCACCCTCACCATCGCGCACCGCCTGTCCACCATTCGGGGTGCCGACCAGATCGTCGTCCTCGACGCGGGCCGGGTCGCCGAACGGGGCGCGCACGAGGAACTGTTGGGGCAGGACGGCGCGTACGCGGCACTGGTCCGGAGGGACACCCGACTGGAACTGACAAAATGACTATATGTCGAGTTTTTCCCCTTTGGCGGGTTACCGTGCCCGCATGCAGACGAACACTTCGCCACGGAGCACGATTCGACTGACGCGCCGGGGGCGTCTCGCCCTCATCGTGACCGGAGCCGTCGTGGCCGGCACCGCCGTGGCGGTGCCGCTGCTGAGTGTGGGCGGGGAGGACGACGCCCGGCCCACATCCCTGGTGATCCCGGAGGGCCGGCGCGCGACCGAGGTGTACGAGGCCGTCGACAAGGCCCTCGCCCTGCCCGCGGGCACCACGAAGAAGTCCCTGACCAAGGCCGACCTTCAGCTGCCCGACGACGCCGCGGGCAACCCCGAGGGCTACCTCTTCCCGGCGAGGTATCCGCTGGGCGAGAAGACGACCCCGCAACAACTCCTCGGGGCCATGGCGGCGAAGGCCCGCGAGAAGTTCAACGGTGCCCCGATCGCCGCCGGAGCGGAGCGCAACGCGATGAACGTCTACCAGGCGGTCACCATCGCGAGCCTCGTGCAGGCCGAGGCGGCCACCAGGGGCGACATGGGCAAGGTGGCCCGGGTGATCTTCAACCGGCTGGAGCGCGGCATGCCGCTCCAGATGGACTCCACGGTCAACTACGGCCTCGGCCGCGCCTCGCTGAAGACGAGCGTGACGGACACCCGGCTCGACACGCCCTACAACTCGTACGAGCGCATGGGCCTGCCGCCCACTCCGATCGACAACCCGGGCGAGGCGGCGATGCGCGCCGCGGTCGACCCGACGCCGGGGGACTGGCTGTACTACGTCACCGTCAAGCCCGGAGACACCCGCTTCACCGCCGACTTCGCCGAACACCAGCGCAACGTCGCCGAGTCGCACCGTGATCAGGAGAGCGCCCCGAACCAGAGGGGTTCGACGAACCAGAAGGGCTCGGACGAGGGGAACTCGAGCAAGAAACACTCAAAGTCGCCGGTGGCCGCGTGAGCCGCACGGGGCATCACGCCGCCACCGGCGCGGGTTCACCGTCCAGCAGCCGCCCGATGTCCCGTACGGCCGCGCGTCCCGCGCGGTTGGCGCCGATGGTGCTGGCCGACGGCCCGTAGCCGACCAGATGGACGCGGGGGTCGGCCGCCGCACGGGTGCCCTCGACGCGGATCCCGCCGCCGGGTCCGCGCAGCCGCAGTGGCGCGAGATGACCGACGGCGGGCCGGAAACCGGTCGCCCACAGGATGACGTCGGCGGCCACCTGCTGCCCGTCGTCCCACGCCACACCGTCGGGTGTGATCCGGTCGAACATGGGCTGCCGGTCCAGGACACCGTCCCGCAGCCCCTGCCGGATGGCGTCATTGAGCGGCAGGGCGGTCACGGAGACGACGCTCTCGGGCGGCAACCCCTGCCGTACCCGCTCCTCGACCAGCGCGACCGCGGCCCGGCCCGCCGCCTCGTCGAAGGGGCCCTCCCGGAAGACCGGGGGGCGCCGGGTCACCCACGTGGTCGCGGCGGCCGACGGGGCGATCTCCAGCAGGTGCTGCGTGCCGGACGCCCCGCCGCCCACCACGACGACCCGCTGTCCGGCGAACGCCTCGGGCCCCGGGTACTGCGCGGTGTGCAGCTGACGCCCCCGGAAAGTCTCCTGGCCCGGGTAACGCGGCCAGAACGGCCGGTCCCAGGTGCCCGTCGCGTTGATCAGCGCGCGCGTCGCCCACTCCCCGTCCGAGGTCTCGACGAGCAGCCGCCCGTCGCCGCCCTCCCGCACGGACCGTACCTCGACGGGCCGCCGTACCCGCAGGTCGAAGGCGCGTTCGTACGCGGCGAAGTACTCGGCGACGACCTGCGACGACGGCCGCGCGGGGTCCGCGCCCGTCAGTTCCATGCCGGGCAGGGCGTGCATGCCGTGCACCTTGCCGTACGTCAGCGACGGCCACCGGAACTGCCAGGCGCCGCCCGGCCCGGGGGAGCGGTCGAGCACCACGAAGTCCCGGTCCGGCCGGAAACCGGTGCGCCGCAGGTGGTAGGCGCCCGCCAGACCGGCCTGACCGGCGCCCACGACGACGACCTCGACCTCACGCATGTTGTTCACGTTTCTACCAACAGGGGGAGGTCCGCCCGTCTTCCCGGTCCGGTGCCGGGTCGCACGGTGTGGAGGGCTCAGCGGCAGCGCGCCACGAGAAGGGGCGCGCCCGCCGTGGGACCCACGGCCGCAGAAGCCCGCGCGCCGCCCCGGACCAGGCCGACGCCCGCCCACAGAATCGGGTGGATCTCCACGTCGGCCCGGGAACCGCTGTGCGGGGCCGGCATACGCTGCGGCCCCCGACTCCGCGGCGACCCGCGGTGAGAACCAGCCGCATCAGCCCGAAGTGACCGCGCGCGGCGAGTAGGACTGAACGCAACCTGCCGGTGAACGTGGCCGGACGTCGTGCGCGCGGCCGACGAGGGTCTCGGTGGATGGACATCCCTCGTCGACCCCTCGTGTCGGGGACGGTCGGGGATGGTGCGTATGCCGTCCCGTTTGCATCAGGATGGAGGCATGTCCGATGCGTTCACCACCCGAGTTCTGACCGTCTCGACCGGCTCCAGCGAGCGGGTCGTCGATCTGACCCGCGACTGCGAGGCCTTCCTGAGGGAAGCGGCGGACGACCGCGACGGCCTCCTCAACGTCTTCGTCCCGCACGCCACGGCGGGAATCGCCGTCATCGAGACCGGCGCCGGCAGCGACGACGACCTCCTCGCCGCCCTGCACACCCTGCTCCCCGCGGACGACCGCTGGCAGCACCGCCACGGCAGCCCCGGTCACGGCCGCGACCACGTCCTCCCCGCCCTCGTCCCGCCGCACGCGACGCTGCCGGTGATCGGCGGACGCCTCGAACTGGGAACGTGGCAGTCGGTGTGCCTGGTGGACACGAATGAGGCTAAAGACACCCGTTGGGTTCGTCTGAGCTTCCTCGGCTGACCAAGATCGTCACCGGGGGCCGTGCCGCCGATTCTCCGTACGATGCGTGCGCGAACGGAGAGAAACTTGCGCGGTACAGACCCATCTGTGATCGAACGTCCCTACGATGGACGCGGCAAAGGCCTGCTTGGCGTGCGGCGGCTGTCGCGCTTGAAGATTGCCACGTCCTCCCCTGAGCGCCAACGGGAGAACGTGCTGACCGTCGCCGCCTCCGTCGGTGCCCACATCATCGGCTGGGCCGACGACTGGGAGGTCTCGGGAGCCACCGACCCTGTGACCCGCCCGAAGCTCGGCCCCTGGCTGCGCGATGAGAAGGGCCCGTACGACGGCCTGGTCTCGGCTGCCGTGGACCGGCTCGGCCGTAACGTCGTCGACTGTCTGAACACCGGCTACAAGATGCGTGACGAGGAGAAGATGCTCGTCACGTACGGACACAACGGGCCCTGAGATCTTGATGACCCCGCCGACGAGAACCGCTTCACCATGGAGGCATGGGGCGCGCAGATGGAACTCCGCGCGATCCAGCGCCGCAACCGCGACGCCACGGTCAAGACCCGCGCGGCCGGCCGCCTCAAGGGCAAGCCGTCCTACGGGTTCCGCTATGTCCGGAAGGTAATGGGCGGCAAGATCGACCACGTGGACCGCATCCGCACGCCGCCGAGGTGCTCCGCGGCGTCGCCCGCCGCATCCTGGCCGATCCGGAGAACGTCACCCCCAGCAGCGAGGCGGCTCGCCTCAACCGAGCCGGGGAGCCGTCGCCGGCGGACCACTTGGCCATGATGTACGGCAAGCCGTCGGCGGGTCGCCCGTGGAACGCGCAGAGCCTGAAGAACATCCTCCTGTCGGAGGCCACTCTCGGATATCTGATGCATCAGCACAGGCCGGTACTCGATCGGCAGGGGAACCCGGTGAGGCTCTGTGAAGGGCTGTGGGACAGGGCGACGCACGACGCCTTGAAGAAGGTGATCCTCGCGCGGAGGGCGCCCTGGTCCCGCCGCACGAACCGCGATTACCTCCTCACGGAGATAGCCCTCTGCGGGCAGTGCCACACCCGCCTGTACACCCAGACCTCGATTGACGAACCGCCGCGCTACACCTGTACGGCCCGAAACGAGGGTTGGCGGCAGGCCTGGAACTGTCGGCCCGCGCCGCTCATCCGTGCTCACAGCCTCGATGCCTTTGTCGAAGAGTGGTTTCTCCGCGAGCTGAGGGACGGGCTGATCTACGAGACGGTGTACGACTCCGGCAACGGTATCCCCGAACGAATAGCGGAGACACGGGCGAGCCGCGAACGCCTGCGAGCGGACCGTGAGGCAGGCCTGTACGACGCGCCTGACGACGCTGCTTGGTTCCGCGACCGGTACGCGGCCCTGGGACGAGAGCTTGCGGCCTTGGAGGCCGAACCTCAGCGTGACCGCGAGACCTTCATGCGACCGTGACGAACTTGCCGACCTCATCGCAGAAATCGCCCTTGTCCGTGGGCAAGTCACCCTGTCCTCGGGGGCTACGTCGGACCACTACTTCGATCTTCGCTGCGTCAGCCTCCACCCGCGAGGGTTCGAGCTCGTCGGCCAGGTCATCTGGGAAGAGACACGAGACTGGCAGTACGACGCCGTGGCAGGGCTAGTGCTGGGGGCCGTGCCTCTCGCGCTCGCCACCATGTCCGCCGCCCAGGCTTCAGGGCAGCACCTTCCCGCTGCCGCCATCCGGAAGGAGTCCAAGAAACATGGGCTCGGTAAGCGAGTCGAGGGAGCCGATCTCCGTGACAAGCAGGTTCTGATCGTTGAGGACACCTCCACCACGGGTGCCTCTACCCTCGATGCCATCAAAGCCGTACAAGACGAGGGCGCCAACGTCGCGGGTGTCGTCTTGTTGGTCGACCGTGGAGGGGCAGATCCCATCGCCGCCGCAGGCGTACCCGTACGCAGCGTCTTCACCGCATCCGAACTGCTGGCGAAGTAGAGGAGGGGCGCGCTCTTGAGTCACCATCTGCTTCCCCCGCTCTCATCGGATAACCGGCAGCCGAAGCTGGGCAGCGTGGCCGCCTTTACCGGGTCCGCCCTGGGCTCTTCAGAAGTACTGGTCGACGCGGTCGGGGACTTCGGGAAGTGCCTTGTCGATCAGGGCATAACCCTCGTCTATGGCGGAGGCCGCGTCGGAATGATGGGCGTGCTGGCTGACGCCGTTCTGGGCGCAGGAGGCAAGGCCATCGGCGTCATGCCGCGAAATCTGATCGCTTGTGAACTCGCCCATGACGGGCTCACCGACCTGCACGTGGTTGATTCGATGCACGAACGCAAGGCGCGGATGGCAGAGCTGGCAGACGCCTTCGTCGCTCTGCCCGGAGGCGCAGGTACACTTGAGGAATTCTTCGAGGCGTGGACATGGGGGCAGCTAGGGATTCACGTGAAGCCCGTAGCGCTCCTCAACGTCGCTGACTGCTGGATGACTCTCTTGACGGCGCTCAATGAGATGGTTGAGCGGGGCTTCCTTGCGCAACGACACCTGGACTCCCTCGTCGTGGCCCAGGACAGCATGGGGCTTCTCGCGCTCCTGCGCACGTGGACACCACCAGTGGCGAAGTGGACATGATGAAACTGCAAACGCTTGACTCTGTCGGCTGGATCTCGTACGTGCGGAATCGACTGCTCGTCGTCAGGACCAAGGGGCGTGACGCGTTCTACCTGCCCGGCGGAAAGTTGGAGCCAGGCGAATCGCCGGAAGAAGCCATCATCCGCGAAGTGCGCGAGGAGTTGGGGCTCAGGCTTCTGTCGTCCACCCTCGCGCATTTCGCCACGGTATCCGCGCCGGCTCACGCGCGACCGGGTGTGCAGCTGAGCATGCAGTGCTTTACCGGAGCGGCAGATGGAGTTCCGCAAGTAGGGGGTGAGATCGCCGAGATGGAGTGGGTGAGCAAGGGCCAGTCGGACCTCTGCGCACCGGCTGTCCAGGAGGTCCTGCGGCTCCTTCCGGATCTGCTCATCAGCGAGGAATGATCTGTTCAGGCTCGCCGGGATCGATGGTCGCACCGTACCGTTCCGAGTACGTCGGCCGTACCTGGTCCGGGTCCGACGTTGCACCCGGGGCCGAATCGGGGACGGACGGAGCCAGGGACGTCGAAGGAGGACTCTGCGTCAGCTGGGGGAAGAAACCCCCCCCCGGCTTCGGTGAGGCGGACCGGCATGACGCTGGCCGGCTTCACAGTGGTGGCCCAGTGAGTGCGCAGCACCTGCGCGGCGCGCTCTGGCTGTCCGCTCGCAGCATGCACGGTGAACCGTTCCGGGTTCGATCGAGACTCTATTTGCTGTCCGGTGACGCTGGTCGTTGGGGAAGCGGCATGACCGGCCGCTACACGGTCCCGGGAGCGTGCCACTCCGTGGGACTGCCCCGTCTGCACGACCTTCTGACGGACCTCGCCGAGCCGATCCGTGAGGAGCGCGGCTGGGACACCATCAGCTGGGAGATGGACTGCCTGCCCTCCGGCGAGTACCGGCTGGTCGTCTTCAAGCAGTCCGTCGGCCGGGTGACGAGCGCGGGCGGCGGCTATCAGATCGTCCTGGACCCCGCCTGCCGTCTGCCGCAACCGGGCCTGCGCCAGGAGGCCTGCACCTCCGCACCGGCCGGTGACCCGGAGTCGGCCACGGGGCTTTTCCGCACCTACCTCGACCGCCGCGCGGCCGTCCTCGGACACCGCGAGGAACTTCCCCCTCCCGCCACGTCGCAGGCACTCGACGCTGCCGAACAGCGCATCGGCAGGACGCTGCCCGCCGACCTGCGAGCGCTGTACCTGATCGCCGACGGGGACGCCGTCGGTCTCGACGCCCGCTACCTGATCGACGGCTACACGTGGCTGTCCCTGGACAGCGTCGTCCGCGAGTACGGCGAGGGGAGCCAACGCCCCTGGTCCGGCTGGGATCTGGAGTGGGACGCCGTGGTCTTCGACGCCACACCCGCCGACACGGTCCGCCGCTGCGCGGGCCACCCCGACTGGATCCGCTTCGCCAGCGGCGAGGACGGCAATTACCTCGCCGTGGACATGGCCCCGGCCCGTGACGGACGCCCCGGCCAGGTCATCGTCACCGGCTGCGACTATGACGACGGACCCGCGTACGTCGCGGACTCCGTCACCTCCCTCGTCCGGGACCACATCGACCTGCTGGAGAAGGGCGCCTACGAGTACGAGGAGGAGGACGACTACCTCTGCCTGCTCAGGGAGCGCCGGGATGCCCGTACCCGGCAGATCATCGGCGGCATCCCCGACGAGGTGCCGGCCACCCTCCAGGCCATCCACATCAACGACGCCGCCGGACCGGTCGACCTGCGCCCGCTCGGTGCCGCGCCCGGACTGCGCCTCCTGCACCTCAACCGCTCCCGAACGGCAGATCTGACGCCGGTGCGCGACCTGCCCGTCGAGTCGCTCCGCGTCGTGCTCGACGGCGGCGACCTCACCCCGCTGGCGGGTCATCCGCACCTCACCGCGCTCGATGTGAGCACCACGGCCCCGGCCGACCTCACCCCGCTGCACAGCCTGCCGCACATGCATGGCCTCGACCTCGCAGGGGCCGACGTCCGCGATCTGACCGTCCTCGCAGGCCTGCCGAATCTCCGTTACCTGGCCCTGGACCAGAGGCAGTGGGCGGTGCTGCTCCGCGACGGCAAGCTCCCGCCCGCCCTCGCGGCGGTCAGGCTGGCCGGGGACGACGTGACCATCGAGGACGCCCTGACCCTGGCATCCCGCCTCGGCCTGGACACGGGGGCCGCGCTACGGGTCGCCGGAACGCTCTGACCGCTGGCCGTGTTCATGCCTCGGAGCCTCGGAGCCTCGGAGCCTCGGAGCCTCGGAGCCTCGGAGCCTTCCGGACGCCGCGTGTCCACCGGCTGTCCAGAGCGCGACCGATCCGCGTGTCCACCGGCAGTCCAGAGCGCGACCGATCCGCGTGTCCACCGGCAGTCCAGGGCGCGACCGATCCTGGTGTCCACCGCGTGTCCACGGCCCGCCCGCTCCGCTCCCCGCACGGCCTCACGGGATCCCGTGCACAGCATCCGCAGCATGTCCGCTGTTGCCCGATTCGGGTCACCCTCATGAAACCGGACAGGGTGCGATGTGTGCGTTTGTGAAGGAACGCGCGGGCGTGCGCCACTCCTGTGGGTGGACCACGACGGTCTCGCCGAGTTGCGCGGACCGGGTGAGTGCAGAAGTCGTGGACCGGCTGTCCGGGGCGCGCGGGCGCGGTGTGCGAATGTCGCGAACGTACCTTCATGCGAACTCCATACCTCCTGGCCGGAAGATGCCTTGTTGCCGTGACTTGCCACGGACGAAGGTGGATCGAGCACCTGAGCATCAGGAGTCACAAGCGAGTTGCCTGGCCCGCGCGGCTGACCGCCGGGGGCGTTGACGGGGGAACTGATGCGGTGCGCGAGTTGCTGTCCTCCGACGTCGTCGTGGGCCCGGGGGGCCGTGCTGGCGCTGCTGCCTGAACCTCTCCCTCCGCCGTCCTCTTGCTGCCGTCGTCCGGTGCCCGCGACAGGGACAGGAGGGGGAATGCCGATGAGTCCAGTGAGCGCCGCCAAGCCGACGTATCCCGGCGTCTACGTCGAAGAGCTTCCCAGCAGCAACCGAACGGTCTCGACGCTGACCACGTCGGTGACCGCCTTCGTCGGCCACACCCGTCGGGGCCCGCTGAACGAGGCGGTCCGCGTGAACAGCTTCACCGAGTTCGAGCGCCGCTTCGGCGGGCTGAGCTCGCGGAGCGCCGTGGGTTACGCGGTGCACCAGTTCTTCGCGAACGGCGGCACCGTCGCCGTCGTGGTCCGCGTCGCGAGGTCCGGCAGCGGCAAGGCCGCCTGCGTCACCCTGGAGTCCACCGAGGACCGCAGCGAGTGCCCCGTCCTCACGGTGCACGCCAAGGAACCCGGCGTCTGGGGCAACGGCCTGCGCGTCGCCGTCGACTACGACACGAATTGTCCTGAGGAAACCTTTAACCTGCGGGTCTACGACGCCAAGGGCGAGGCCCGCGAAAGCTTCACCGGCCTGTCCATGGAAGCCGCCCACGGCCGTCACGCCGAGACCGTGATCAACGCGGGTTCGCGGCTGATCCGCGTCGAGGTCGTCGGCGAGGGCCGCCCCGACCCGTCCGGCACCGTCTCCAAGCCCTTCGGGCACGACCTGCCCGACCTCGCCGTCGACCTCACCGTCAAGATCGACGACGTGGAGCGCGAGTTCACCCTCCACGACCCCGACTGCGACGGCGAGGCGCCGTCCTCCGTGACCGGGCTGGCGCTGCTCCTGGAGCGCAAGCTGCGCGCCCTGCCCGACGCACCCGGCAGGCACGCCTTCGCCGGAGTTGAGGTCACTGCCTTCGGCCGCCGTGTCCAGGTGGTGGCCGGTTCCACCGACCCCGACGACGTCGTCCGCTTCGTCGGCGAGTGCGCCAACGATCTGGGCCTGGAGGCGTCCGTCAACCCGCCGGTGTTCCCGCTGGAGGACGGCGAGGACGGCGAGCCGCCCGGCCCGCGCGACCTCATCGGTGGAGAGGCCGACAAGACCGGCATCCAGGCGTTGCGCGGCGTCGCCGACGTCAACCTCCTCGTGCTGCCCGAACTCGCGGCGTACGAGAACACCGAGGACATGGTCACCGTCGTCTCGGCGGCCCAACGGCTGTGCGCCGAACGCCGGATCTTCCTCCTCGTCGACGCTCCCGACACCTGGGCCGACGTCGACAGCGCGCGTGCCGGACTCGCCGCCTTCGACGCCGTACGCGGCAACCACGCGGGCCTGTACTTCCCCCACCTGCAGCTCACCGACCCGCTCACCGGGCGGCTGCGCGCCTTCCCGCCGTCCGGCGCGGTCGCCGGCGTCATCGCCCGCACCGACTCCGCGCGCGGCGTGTGGAAGGCGCCCGCCGGCACCGAGGCGCGGCTCGCGGGCGTGCACTCCCTCACGGTCGACCTCACCGACCGTGAGAGCGGCCTGCTCAACCCGCTCGGCGTCAACTGCCTGCGCACCTTCCCCGTCACCGGCCCGGTGGTGTGGGGCGCGCGCACCCTGGAGGGCTCGGACGCGCTCGGCAGCGAGTGGATGTACGTGCCGGTGCGGCGGCTCGCGCTGCACGTGGAGGAGAGCCTGCAGCGCGGCCTGCAGTGGGTGGTCTTCGAGCCCAACGACGAGAACCTGTGGCAGCAGATCCGCCTGGCCGCCTCCTCCTACCTGCACACCCTGTTCCGCCAGGGCGCCTTCAAGGGCGGCACCCCACGCGAGGCGTACTTCGTCAAGTGCGACAGCGACACGACGACCGCCGAGGACATCGAGAACGGCGTCGTGAACGTCCTCGTCGGCATCGCGCCGGTCCGCCCCGCGGAATTCGTGGTCGTGAAAATCCAGCAGACGTCCGGGCAGTACGCGCTCCAGGCGCCGGGAAACCAGGAGAGCTGAAGGAATCCGATGGCAGAGTTCACGGTCAACGCGCATCGCTTCGACCCCTACAAGAACTTCAAGTTCCTGGTCCTGTGGGACGGTCGGACGGTCGCGGGCATCAGCAAGATCAGTCCCCTGAAGCGGACCACGGAAGTCGTCAAGCACCGGCACGGCGGCGACCCGTCCTCGCCGCGCAAGTCGCCCGGCCGCTCCGAGTTCGAGGGCATCACCCTCGAGCGGGGCGTCACCCACGACCCCGAGTTCGACCGCTGGGCCAACAAGGTCTGGCAGGTCGGCGCCGGGCTCGGCTCCGAGGTGTCCCTCGCCGACTTCCGCAAGGACATAGTGATCCAGGTCCTCAACGAGGCCGGCCAGGTCGCCGTCTCCCACAAGCTCTACCGGACCTGGCCCAGCGAGTACCAGGTCCTCGGCGAGCTCGACGCCAACGCCAACGCGGTCGCCATCCAGTCGCTGAAGCTCGAGTGCGAGGGCTGGGAGCGCGACTACGAGGTGCCCGAGCCCGAGGAGCCCTCCTTCCTCAACCCCGCCTGACCGGGGAGGCAGGGCACGGCGTACGGCGTACGGCCTACAGGCCGGGCCCGACCTGGCCGGGGAACGGTACGGCGTACGCCGCGGGCACGCCATGCGAACGAGGTGTACGGCACAAGAGATGTCACGGGGGAGACGATGGTGATGACCGGGGCGGCCGACTGTCTGGCCGCCTGGGAGGCCGGGGCCGGCTGCGCACCGGCGGGGCGCGCCCTGCTGCTGCACCGGGCGGCGCGCCCGGACCTCGCCGCCGACCCGGCGGCGCTGCTCGCGAGGCCCGTCGGGGAACGCGAGGCGGACCTGTTCGCCCTGCGCCGGACGCTGTTCGGCGACCGGATGCAGGTGCGGCTGGCCTGCCGGGCATGCGGCGAGGACATGGAGTTCGAGCTGGACGCCGCGGAGTTCGCCCGCTCACCGGGTGCCGGACGCGACCCGGTCGTACGGGTCACGGAGGGCGGCTGGGAGGTCGAGTTCCGGGTGCCCGCCGTCGCGGACCTGACGGCGGCGGCCCGGGACGCCGAACCGCGGCGCGCCCTGCTCGCACGGTGCGTCGTATCGGCCGTGCGCGACGGACGGCCCGCCTCGGCGGACGAACTGCCCGCCGAGGTGCAGCGCCGGATCGCCGAGGCCGCAGAAGCCGCGGACCCGGCGGCCGACGTGGCACTCGGCGTCGCCTGCCCCGACTGCGGCGGGGCCACCCGCGCCGAACTCGACATCGCCTCCTACCTGTGGACCGAACTGGACGCCTGGGCCCGGGACCTGCTCCTCGACGTGCACCTGCTCGCCACCGCCTACGGCTGGAGCGAGCCGGAGATCCTGGCGCTCAGCCCGCTGCGCCGCCGCTACTACCTGGAGCTGTGTGCGGATGTCTGACCCCCTCGCGGGACGGCCCGGTGAGCCGACTCCCGACTTCCTCGACCGGCTGCTCGCCCGGCATGCCCCGGCCACCGCGCCGCGACCCGACGTGGCGCGGGTGACGCCGCGGCTGCCGGGACCGTTCGAACGCATCGAGGCGGTACGGGGCCGGGACACGGACCGGGACGGCCAGGAACTCCCGTGGCCCACCATCGCCCCGCCCGCCGAACGGCACGGCGAGGCGGCTGTGCCCACCGCCCGCGAGGTGCTGCGCACCGAACGCGAACGGACCGTCGTACGGACCGAACCCCCACCGGCACCGGACAGCACGGGACCCCACCCGGCCGCTCCGCCCGCGCCCGTGACGCCCCTGTTGAGGCCGGGCACGCCGCTCACACCGGGGCCGCGAGCGGTGCCCGACAGGGGCCGACGCACGGCGGAACGCGGCCGGGGCGGGCAGCCGCCCACCCCGAGCGTGATGTCCGCGCCAGACCCTTCGGGTCCGGACACCGTTCCCCGCGCCACCGGGCCGGCCGCCCCGAGGCCCGGCGCCGCGCACACCGCCGCCGCGCGCGACGCCGTACGGCAGGCCTCGGCCCGGCGCACGGGACGGGACACCGAACGGGTGGTGCGGGTGCAGATCGGGCGCCTGGAGGTCACGGCCGCGGGGCCGGCGGGGGGCGCGGGCCGGCCCCGTCCCCCGGATGCGGGACGCCCGCGGGCCACGGTCAGCCTCGCCGACTATCTGGCGCGGGGGCGCGAATGACCACCGCCACGACGCACCGCGCACGGCGACCACGAAGGGCGCCGGGGACGGCGTCCGCGACGTATTCAAGGACCAGGACGAATCCAAGGACCCGAGGGACCGAGGGACGGACGCCATGAGCAACGCACTCGCCATCGCCCATGTCAGCCAGGCCCTCGCCCTGTTGATCGCGGACAACCTGCGACCCGAGGTCGACGAGGCCGTCAAGGTCGAGGCGCGCAAGCCGCCCACCGAGCCGCCCGGCGAGCCCACCCTCTCCGTGTTCCTGTACCAGGTCACGCCCAACACCTCGCAGCGCAACAACGACCTGCCCACCCGCGCCGCCGACGGCACACTCGTACGGCGGGCCTCCGCCGCGCTCGACCTGCACTACCTGATCAGCGCGTACGGCGACGAGAAGGACCTGGTGGGCCAGCGTCTGATCGGCTCCGTGGTACGCACCCTGCACGAGACGCCGGTCCTGCCGAGGGACGTCGTCGAACGCGCCGGGGAACGGCCGTACCTGGCGGGCAGCAACCTCGTGGAGGCCGCGCAGCGCGTGCGGTTCACACCGACCGTGATGGACGTCGACGAGACGTCGAAGCTGTGGGGGATGCTCCACCAGACCCCCTACGCGTTGTCCGTGGTCTACCAGGCCGCCCTCGTCTTCATCGACGGCCTTGAGAAGGCGGTGCCGGGCAGGCCGGTGGAGCGTGCCGGCGTACGGGTGCTGCCGTTCGGGGCGCCGGGGGCGCCCGTGCCGCCAGGACCCTCCGGGGTGCCTGCCGGGGCCGGCACCGGTGGGCACCCGGCAGCCGCCGCGCCCGCCTCCCCGCCCGTTCCGGCTCCCAGCGGCGCGCTCGCGCGGACGCCCGCCAGGGCGGCGGCGAAGACGGCCGCCACGGCCGAGCCGAAGAGCACCACCACATCACCGGCCGCCCGCACCCGCAGAACCACCAAGACGGCCAGAACCACCAAGACGGCCAAGGCGGCCAAGACGGCCAAGGCGGCTCAGACCGCCGAGCGGACGGCGAACCCAGCCGCCGGCGCCGAGAAGAGCCACGACGGGGCCGACAGCACGGAGAGCGGCCCGAGCTCGCGAACGCGCCGCCGCGGCGGCGACGGCGCGGAGAACTGAGGCGACGTGACACCGACGGGGGCGGGTGAGGACATGGCAGCGCGGAGAGCGACGGGACCGCAGGAGCCGCGCGGAGAGCACACGGCCGGGCGGACCGGTGCACGCGACGGCGGCGCGACGCTGACCGCCGAGATCCGGCGCGTCCTGGCACGCCTCGACACCCACGCGGCACGCGCCGCCGCAGCGCCCGGCGACGACGGGAAGGCCCCGGAACCCGCTGCGGCCCCAGAACCCGGGGTCGGGGTGCCCGTCGCCGGCCCCGGCACGGAACCGCTCGACGCGTTCGTCGCCTGCTTCGGCCTCACCCCCTTCGAACGGGACGTCGTCCTCCTCACCGCCGCTCATGAACTCGACCCCACCACGGCCGCCCGTTGCGCCGCCGCCTGCGGCGACCGCGAACGACCCCACCCCACCTTCTCGCTCGCCCTGGCCGCGCTCGCCGGTGCCCACTGGAGCGCGCTCACCCCCGTGGCCCCGCTGCGGCGCTGGCGCATCGTGGAGCTGGACGACGACACCCGCCTCACCACGTCCCGCCTGCGTCTCGACGAACGCGTCCTGCACTTCCTGCTCGGCTCGCCCTACCTGGACGCCCGGCTGCACGGCCAGGCACGCCCCACCCCCGCCACCGACACGCTGCCACCGTCGTACGGCCGTGCGGCGAGCCGGCTGGCCGCGGGCTGGGTGGGCGGAAATGGTGCCGCGCCGCTCGTCGAGGTGACCGGCGGCGACCTGCGCAGCCGGGCCGACATCGCCGCCGCTGCCGCCGCGCGCACCGGACTCGGCCTGTACACGATGAGCGCCGAGGACGTCCCGACCGACGCCGCGGAACGCGACCGGCTCGCCCGGTTGTGGCAGCGCGAGGCGATCCTGCTGCCCGCCGCGCTGCTCGTGGAGATGGGCGAGCTGGACCGGGACCAGCGGGCGGCGACCGAGGCCTTCCTGGCGGGAGTCGCCGTACCGGTGGTCGTCTCCAGCGAGGACCCCGCGCGCACGGAGCGGTCGCACGCGGCCCGGGTGACCGTGCCCCGCCTGGACGACGAGGAACAGGTCGCCCTGTGGGCAGGGGAGTTCGAGGGCATCACCGAACTCACCGAGGGGGAACTGCGGTCGCTGGTGGCGCAGTTCCAGCTGCCGCCGCACGTCGTGCGCTCCGCCGCCGCGGCCGTACGCCGTGATCTGCCCGGCGGGGACGAACAGGACGCCGCCGGTCTCGCCTGGCGGGCCGGGCGGGACGAGGCGCGGGTCGGCATGGACGAGCTGGGCCGGCGCATCGAACCGCGGGCGGGCTGGACGGACCTGGTGCTGCACGAGCGGCAGACGAACGTGCTGCGGGAGATCGTCGCGCATGTGCGGCGGCGGCCGAAGGTCCACCAGGAGTGGGGCTTCGCGGCCACCCTGCGGCGCGGCCTCGGCGTCACGGCCCTGTTCGCCGGTGGTTCCGGCACCGGGAAGACGCTGGCCGCCGAGGTGATGGCGGGGGAACTCGGCCTCGACCTCTTCGTCATCGACCTCTCGCAGGTCGTCAGCAAGTACATCGGCGAGACGGAGAAGAACCTGCGCCGCGTCTTCGACGCCGCCGAACGCGGCGGGGCGCTGCTGCTCTTCGACGAGGCCGACGCCCTGTTCGGCAAGCGCAGCGAGGTCAAGGACAGCCACGACCGGTACGCCAACCTCGAGGTCAGCTACCTGCTGATGCGCATGGAGGCCTACCGGGGGCTCGCCGTCCTCACCACCAACATGAAGCAGGCCCTGGACACCGCCTTCCTGCGCCGCATCCGCTTCGTCGTGGACTTCCCCTTCCCCGCCGAGCACGAGCGCGCCGAGATCTGGCGCCGCGTGCTGCCCGCGCAGACGCCGGTCAAGGACATCGACTTCGGGCTGCTGGCCCGGCTCACCGTCGCCGGCGGCTCGATCCGCAACATCGCCCTGTCCGGGGCGTTCCTCGCCGCCGAGGACGGCGAGGCGCTGCAGATGCGCCACATGCTCGCGGCGGCCCGCACCGAGTACCTGAAGCTCGAACGTTCGCTGACGCCCACGGAGGTGCGCGGATGGGTGTGAACAGGAAACGAGAACCGGTACGGGGGCCGGCGCCGGCGGAGGCCGGGGAACCGGACGTGATCCGCGTGGAGATCGGCGAGTTCGCCCTCGCCGGATTCCGCGCGGACCCGGAGCGCGTGTCGGCGTCCTTCGAGCGGGAACTGACCCGCCTGATCCGGGAACACGGCGTGCCGCTCGCGTCGCACGGCTCGCTTTCCGCGGACCTCCTGTCGGGCCTTCCGCCGCTGCCCGCCGGCCTGTCCGCGCGCCGCCTCGGCCAGGAACTGGCGCGCGTGGTGCACGACGGGCTCAGCGGGCGGGGGGAGGTGACGCGATGAGCTCCCGGACGGACCAGAACCGGGCCGACCGGTCCGCCGAACAGCGCCGCCGCAAGCGCAGGGAGCGGGCCGCCAAGTCCCGTGCCCCCGAGCCGAAGGACATCGTCAGCGGCGCGGGCCGGCCCCTCGACCCGGGCGTACGGCGGGAGCTGGAGGAGACCCTGGGGCACGACCTGAGCCGGGTACGCCTGCACACCGACCGCGACGCCGGGCAGCTCACCGACCTGCTGGGCGCCGACGCGGTCGCCGTCGGCCAGGACGTCTTCTTCCGCGAGGGCGCGTACAGGCCGGGCACGGACGAGGGCCGCCGCCTCCTCGCCCACGAACTCCTGCACACCGTCCAGAACCCGCACGGCCTGGGCGCCCTGCGAGCCGGACGTGAGCTCGGAGCGGTGAGCCTGCCGCAGCAGCCGGTCGAGCGGGAGGCGGAGTCGGCGGCCCAGGCTCTCGTGCGCGCGGAACCGGAGGCCGCTGCCGAGGTGGAGGAGGGGCGGGCGACACCGGGGTGGCTGCGGTACGCGACCGTGGACGCGGACCGCCGCCGGGCGGAGGCCGTCGACCCGGCGACCCTGGTCGACCGGCTCGCGAACTCCCTCGTACGCTCCCTGCGCGGCGACCCGGAAGACCTGTCCCAGCGGGTCCGCAAGCAGCTGTCCCGGATGCCCGAGGCGTTGCTCGACGGAGTGCTCGGCCGCCTGGAGACCAGACTGCTCGGCCCGGAGCACGACCGGGTGCTGGACCTCGTCGACGAGATCGAGGCGTACGAGGACTTCGCCGACGACGGCGTGGAACGGGACACGCACGACGCGCCTCGGATCGAGCCGGATGCGGCCGAGGAGGTGCGGACCGAGCGGGAGAACGCGCTGCGTACCGCCGAGGAACGCGAGGCGGAGCAGCGGCGGCCGGAGCAGGCGCCGGGCCCGGAGAAGCAGCAGACCGATGAGGGGGAAGCGGCCGGCAGCACGCCGGAGAACGGCGGTGTGCCGGGACACGGGACCACCCCGCAGGGCGGGGGCGCGCCGCGGCACACGCCGCAGCAGCGGGGCACCGGGGCCGCGAGGCAGGGACCGGCCTCCGGTGCGCAGTCCCGGCAGGAGCAGTCGTCGTCCTCCGCCTCAGCCTCCGGGGCCGAGAAGGAGGGCGGAGGACGGCAGGGCGGCGAGCAGCAGTCGTCCGGCGTGGAGGCGGGCAGTGCGGGAGGCGAGGGCGGCGGTGGTGACAAGGAGGAGACCCAGCAGCAGGAGGCGCCCGTCGCCGGTGAAGAGGAGTCCGCCGCCGAGAACCGCCCGGGTGCGGCCGAGGCGGCCGTTGCCGGAGAGCAGCTGAAGCAGCGAGACAAGGCGGGGCAGCAGAAGCCCGCCGGTCTGCCCGACCCGTCCGGCAAGGACACCCCACTGCCGGGGGCGCGCAGCAGACTCGACGGCGTACGCAGCCAGGATCTGGGGGGCCCGGCAGAGAAGGACGAGGAGGACCCATTCGGCTCCGGCAGCGAGTCGGAGGTCGAGGTCGGGGGAGAGGAGCCCAGCGCCTGGGACGTCAAGCTCCGGCCGGAGGACTTTCTTCCGCAGCAGGACCTCGACGTGTCCGGCGTGCCGACGGCGGACCAGCTCGACCCGTCCTCGTCGGGTACGCCGTCGATTTCGTCCTTCCCCGCGCCGCCGCCCACCCGGGCCGAGCAGGTGCAGGCCGAACGGGACGCGGAGGACGCCGAGGACGAGGCGATGGCGGAGCCCGAGGAGGAGTCCGCCGGGTCGGGTAGCGAGTCGGGGCCTTCGGCCCGGGAAACCGAGGGCAGCCCCGACGGCGGGCCGGGCGGCCTCGCGCTGGAACAGGCCGCCGCCGCGCCGCCCGCGCCGGGCACTCGGGACCCCAAGAGCGGCGACGACCCCAAGGCGGGTCCCGTCATCGCGCAGACCACCGTGCAGAACGCACCGGTCAGGCAGGAGGGGCAGTCCGAGGGCGGCGGCGAGGTTGGGGAAACGGCCGCCAAGGAGGAGAAGGGCACGGCCGCGGCGGGGGACAAGGGCGGGACCGCGCCGGAGAAGGCGTCCCCGCAGGCGAAGGGCGGCCAGTCCGCGCAGGGCGACCCTGGGGCGAGGGAGACGGCCGGCGACACCGGGGGCGGCTCGGCCGGGACGGTCACACAGAAGACTTCCGAGGCCGGGGGCGGCACCACGGCACCGGGGGCGTCCGGCGGGACGGCAGGTTCCGGTACGACGAACACGCCTGAGCCGTCCGGGACTTTCGGGGCGTCCGACACCCCGGGAGCCGAGTCGGCCGGTGGGGCGTCGGCGCAGGAGAACCGTACGGAAGCACCTGCTCGTACGGACAGGGCGGCGCCCGCGCGGCACGCATCGACACCCGCAACCGCTGCGCAGTCGGAACCGGCGTCGGCGAAGGCAGCCCCGGAGCCGAAGACCGAGCGGGAGAGCGCGCCGGCGCCGAAAGCACCTGGCGGCGCCGGTGGGGGCACTGGCGGTGGCGGCGCGGCCGCCCCGGCCCACCGCAAGGGCAAGAAGGACGCGGCCTCGACCCCGAACCTCTCCGGAGTCTCCCCGGAAGCCGGTCTGGCGACGGCCTCCAAACTCAAGCCGCACAAGGCACTTCAGGCCATGGGCGGAGTCGGCGGAGCCGTGGACCGCACGGTCGGCGACGAACACAAGGCGCTGGCGTCCGCACCTCCGTCGATACGGCGTCCGGCCGGCGCGCCGCGGACCCTGGAGGGCAGGCCGAAGACGGACGCGCCCGCCGAGTACGCGCAGGACAAGCCGCAGGAGGCACAGGCTCCCGACCAGGAGAAGGCCGAGGTCGAGGGCGCCAAGGAGCCCGAGGGGCAGATCGAGGCGGAGAAGGCCGAGGAGCCCGGCGGCTGGGACACCTTCAAGATGGCCCTGGGCTTCATCGGCGGCAAGATCGTCAACGGGGTGGCGAGCCTCTTCGGCGCCGACGAGCCCGTCGTGGACCCGCAGGAACTGGCCGCCAAGTTCGCCGGGCTGCCCACGAAGGACGAGGCGCTCAGGCAGGCGCAGGCGGGCAATGCGCCGGGCGTGCGGATGCAGGGCGCGGCGGACCAGTCGGCCGGCGAGCAGGACGGCCACGTCGACGCCAAGGGCCAGGAGACCGTCGCGACGGCGCGTGACGACTCGGGGCGCGGCATGGGTGAGGACCAGGTCTACCCCCACGCGCCGAAGGAGGAGCTGCGCGCCCGGGTGCCGGGGGCGAAGGGCGGCGAGGGCGTCGCGGTGGAGGGCGGCGGAGCCACCGGCGCCGTACCGGCGGAGGCCGCCTCCGAGGTGGCGGAGCACGAGCAGGGGGCGCAGTTCCGGGCCGCGTTCGGCGACGGCCGGAAGACTATGTCGGAGGGCCGGCAGACCAGGGACCGGGACTTCCGCGGCTCGCAGGCGACGCACAAGCGGCAGGTCGACGCGGAGATCGCGGCGAACACCGGGACGCAGGCCGGTGAGCGCGAGAAGACGATGGGCGAGGTCACCGCCCAGCGCGAGGGCTGGCGCAAGGAGCAGGACGAGGAGCTCAAGAGCCTCGGCGACAGGAAGACCGAGCGGCACGAGAAGGTCCGCAAGGACGTCATGAAGAAGGAGAAGGAGACCGACGACAACGTCGGCAAGGAGAAGGAGGGAAGCGACAGGAAGATCCAGGACGAGAGCGACAAGGCGGAGCGCGACGCGGAGAAGCAGCGCGACGGCGCCGCCCAGGACTCCGGCAACTGGGTCACCAAGGCGTTCGAATGGATCAAGCAGAAGGTCATCGAGATCAAGAACGCGATCGTCCGGGTCATCCGGACGGCGCGCGACGCGGTCGTCGGCTTCATCAAGACCTTCAAGCAGACGGTCGAGCGCTGGATCAACGAGGCCCGCAAGAACATCGTCGACGCGGTCAGGAGCCTCATCGACGCGTTGATCGAGTTCGCGGTGGCGATGGTCCGGGCGGTCATCGAACTGGCGGCCCGCATCCGCAAGTTCGTCACCGACCTGATCGCGGCGGCGATCGCCCTCGTCAACCGCCTCGCCCAGGCGCTGAAGCAGATCGTCACCGACCTGCTCGACGCCATCGGCAAGCTGCTGAGCAGCGTCCTCGACGCGCTGAAGAAGGCGCTGCTGGCGGCGGTCAAGGCGATCGTGGCCGCGGTGAAGGCGGTCCTCCAGTTCGCGTCGAGGATGCTGAGCGCGCTCGGAGAGTTCATGCTCGTCGCGGTCGACTTCCTGTCCGACCCGGGCGGCTGGCTGAGCGGCGCCAAGAACTCCGCGGTGGACGGCGCGAAGAACCACCTGTTCAGGGAGGTGAAAGCGGCCGTCAAGGAGTGGTTCCAGTCCAAGATCGAGGAGATCATCGGCGTCCCGCGGGCCGTCCTGGACAAGCTGATCAAGGGTGGCATCACCCTGGAGCGGATCGTGAAGGAGACATGGGACGCGATCGTTCCGCAACTCCCCCTCATCATCGGCGAGATCGTCATCACCAAAGTGATCGCCAAGCTGATCCCGGGTGCCGGCTGGGTGATGGCCGTCATCGACGCGATCCGTACGGCCATCGGCGCGCTCGGGCAGATCCTGCGCGCGATGGGCGCGGTCCTCGACTGGCTGAAGGCCGTCCGCGGCGGCGGGGCGGGCATCCTCTTCGCTAAGGCGGTCGCGGCGGGCATCGTGGCCCTGCTGGAACTCGCCTACGAGGCACTGCTGAGCGGCATCGGCACGTACGTGGCGAAGATCGGCCGCCGCTTCAAGGACATCGCCGCGAAGCTGGGCGGCAGGGGCAAGGGCGACAAGCCGGCCGGCGGCAAGGGCGCCGACGGCTCGGACGACAGGCGCGGCGACAGGACGCCGCCCCAGGAGGGCCCCGCCAAGAAGCCTGCACCGGCCACCCCTTCGAAGCCGGGCCAGGGCAAGGACGGCACCCCCGGCAGGCCCAGGACGCCGGACGCCGGCACCGAGAAGCCGACTCCCGACACGGGCAGGAAGCCCCCGCCCGCGCCGAGCAAGGACAAGAACGGCGGGCCGAAGGACGGGGACGAGACGCCGGACACCAGCCCGACCCCGGCACCCGGGCCGAAGCCGAAGGCGGACCCGCCGGCCAGGCCGAAGCCCGGACCGTCCACGAAGCCGAAGGGCACCGACGGCAGGAGCGCGGACAGGCCGAAGGACGACCAGGACACCACGGGCACGCCCGGGGATGCCGACGGCAGGTCACCTGACGGGCCGAAGGACCGGGACCCGAACAAGCCGGAGTCCGCGGGCAAGGACGCTCCCGGCAGGCGCAAGCCCGACGCGGACAAGGACCGGGGCGGGGACAGGACCAAGGACAAGGACGGCGACAGGACCGGCAAGCCGAAGAAGGACCCGGCCGGCGAGCGGCGGAAGCCCACGCACGAGGGCAAGGGCCCGGGAAAGCCGAAGCGCGGCCGGCACGGGAGCCGGAGGCCGAAGGACAAGGACCCGGAGAAGAAGAAGAACAAGAAGGACCAGCGCGAGAAGGACGAGGACTCCAAGGAGTCGAAGGACGAGCGCCTGCGCAAGATCGTGGCGCGTCTCCAGCCGCGCATCAACCACATGACGGATAAAGGGGTCGAACCACTCGTCCTCCGGGCGGCACTGCGGGGCTACAGGGCCTGGTACCGGTTGACCGCCCTCGAAGCCAGGGACGGAAACCCGGTTTCCGTGATGGCAACGCTCAATCCGTCAGCCGAAGCCGCACGAGCCATGCGTGCCATGCTGCGCCTGAACTTCCGCGGCGACCCCGGGCGGCAGGAACGCCTCGAAGCCGCACTGGGAATCCAGCAATTCGATGACTGGCTGCTGTTCCACGAAGGCGAGAGTGTGGATGATTTCGTCCTGAAGATGGAGCGACTGCTGGAGGAACTCGACACGGCGGAGCTGGCCAACCTGGACGACGAGCCGCTGCAGAAGATCAGGGCAGCGGAGAGGGACGTCCAGAATCATGACAAGCCGCATTACACGGCAGAGACCCCGGAACCGACCGACGCCGAAGGGGCCTTGGACAAGGAGTACGAAGCAAAGTTCCAGTATCTCCTCGAAGACGAGGCGACGAATCTGGTCAAGGACCGCCGACGAAGGGGGCAACCCGGTGAGATCGCTGATCCGGAGATCGGAACGCGAGGGGTCACGATCCACCGGTACCGTCATTACGACTTGGTAGGTTTCACTCGCAAGGCTCTCGCCCTCAAGCGGGGCAGCCGAGCCGGAGCCGCATTCCGCAAGGAGGCGTCACCGAGCTTCTTCGAGTACATGGTGCTGGTCGAGATCAACAAACTCAGGAGAGAGGGCAAGGAAGAGGAGGCTCGCAGCCTGGAGTCGGAGAGCCCGCAAAGGAAAGAGGATGCACGTCGGCTCACCAACATGACCGTGAACTTCAAGAAACTGGTCGAGAAACGGGCCAGGTTCAGCGCTGCCGACCCGAAGCTCAAGGCAGGTATCTCCAAGCGCATGGCCAACATGCAGGCAGACCATGTGCACGACCTGCAACTGGGCGGCCTGGACAGCTACAAGAACTTCTACCTGCTGGACTCGCAAACCAACCTGGACATGGGTACCGACGTCGTCCAGCAGCTCAAAGTAGGCAAGGAAATGGTGCCTGCGGGCACTGTTGTCAACATCGACGTGGACTGGAATCCCGCCCAAAAACCCCCGAGCAAGAAGAAGAAAAAGAAATGATCACACATCAGGAGATGGTGGAACTGTACGGTGTGGAGAACGTGGTCACACTCTCCGTGCAAGAGGCTGAGCGCCTCGACCTACGACCCCGGGATGCGGAGGTGCTGACAACCGTCGGCGTTCCCCGCCGCAGTTCTCCGTTCTTCACGACCGAGGTCGAGGGCGGGCCTGAGTTTCTACGGGTCATCGACGTGGCGACTCGCGACGGAAAGAAGCACCGCGAGGTTATTGTCGGAGGCCCTCCGGGTGACTCGGGAATGCGGTTTTCGCTCTCCGCCTACGAGAGCTTCGTCATGCTGGTGCAACTCGGCGGAACAAAACCCCGCGGTGAGGTGGTGAACAACAACCTCCCCGAGTTCATCGAATTCCTCTATCGCATCGAATCGCACACCAGGCGGGTATCCGCCGATCCCGCGGCCGAAGAGGAATCGCTTGATCAGCTCCGGAACACCCTGACACAGCTCGACCCCTTCTCTTTCGAGGTACCCGACAACTGGTGGGCCATGGCTCTTCGTCAACTCGGCGGAGGCGGTACGGGGTTGTAGCCGAGCACTCACCCATCGAACTGGCAGGAGACGGCATGACCCGCTACCCCGACATCCCCAAACCCATCCGCTCCGGAATGGTCGTGGTCGACCCCGACACCGGCACCCCCCAGCGGATCATCGTCCTGCAGTTCAACCCGGACACCCTCGAACGCAGCGTGAGCCCCCAGTCCGCCGGCGACAGTGGTGACGCCGGCGGCGGCGGCACCGGCAGCGGCGACCGCAACGAGGCCCTCCGCCTCAAGGGCCCGGCCCAGGAGACCTGGAAGTTCACCGCCGAGATCGACGCGACCGACCAACTGGAGGTCGCCGCGCCCGAGGGCATCCACCCCCAGCTCGCCACGCTCGAAATGCTGGTGCAACCCACCACCGCGCAACTCCGGGAGTCCATGCGGCTGTCGAAGCAGGGCGCCATCGAGATCAGCCCGATCGAGATGCCGCTGACGCTGTTCACGTGGGGGAGCAAGAGGGTCATGCCCGTGCGGCTGACCGAGTTGTCCGTCAACGAGTCCGCCTTCGACGTCCGGCTCAACCCCATCCGCGCTTCCCTCAGCATCGGCATGAGGATCCTCACCGTCAGCGACCTGCCCGCAGGGCACCGCGGCGCCGACCTGTACATGGCGCACCTCGCGCAGAAGGAACGGCTCGCCGGGGCCGCCCGCGTCGGCGGCGGCCTGGGTTCCCTCGGGCTGTCCGGAACCCTCGGCGGAACGGGAAGGGGCTGACCGCATCGTCATGGCCGACATCGAACCGTACGAGAGCGCCCTCGACGCGATCCCCGGCGCTCATCCCTACCCCCGCACCAGCCGCTATCACGATGCCGAGATCGGCGTCCACCGGCTGCCCGACGGCACCGAGGTCCGCTACACCAAGCGACGCCTGCTGCCGCCCCTCGACGAGCAGCAGACACAGGGACACACCGTCGCCGCCGGCGACCGCCCCGACCTCCTTGCGCAGCACTGCTTCGGCGACCCCGGTCAGTGGTGGCGGATCGCCGACGCCAACCCGGTGCTCGACCCGGCGGAGCTGACCGACGAGGCCGGACGGGTCATCGGCATTCCCACCCCGGGCGGCTTCCCGCGGGGAGACCGCCGTGTTTGACCTGCCCGTGGCGCAGGGCCCCGTCCACATCACCCTCCTCATGGGCCCCAAGCTCGCCCGCCCGGTACCCGCCGAGGTCACCGAGGCCCTGCTGTCCGCCCAGATCACCGCCACCGCCGGGGAGCGCAGTGGCTTCCAGCTCGCCTTCGACCTCACCAAGAACGGGATCATCAGCCGCAGGCTCCTCCCCGAGGGGTTCTTCGACCCGAAGACGCGCCTGATCGTCACCACCAGCGTCAAGGGCACCCCCGCCGTGCTCTTCGACGGGCTCGTCGTACGGCACGAGGTCGGCGCCAGCAACCAGCCCGGCCACTCCACCCTCACCGTCACGGGCGAGGACCTCACCCTCCTCATGGACCTCGAGGAACGCACCGCCCGGTATCCGAATCTCCCGCCCTCCGAGCGCGTCCTCGCCATCCTGCGCCGCTACTCCGACTACGGCATCCGGCCCGACGTGTACCGCGAGCAGATCGCACAGCCGCCCCACCAGGATCTCCGCGTGCACTACCAGACCGGGACCGACCTCCAATACGTCACCGATCTCGCCCGCGCCAACGGCTACACCTTCTGTCTGGAGCCGGGACCCGTCCCCGGCCACTCCTCCGCCCGGTGGGGTCCCGAGTTGCGCCTCGGTGTCCGCCAGCACGCCCTCAGCGTCAACATGGACGCCAACTCGACCGTCGACCAGCTGACGTTCGCCTACGACGGCACCGCCCGTGAGGAACCGCAGGCCCGCTGGCAGGACCCCGGGACCCGGCAGTCCGCCCTCCTCCCGCAGCCCTCCATCAGCCCGCTGCGCCCGCCCCTCGGCAAGCGTCCCACCCCGGCACTCAAGCGGCGCACGCTGTCCGGCACCGCCAAGCACCAGCGCGCACAGGCCGAGGCCGAACTGCTGGCCCGCGCCGCCGTGTCCGCCGACGTCGTCTCCGGTTCGGGTTCCCTCGACGTCAACCGACACGGCTACATCCTCCAGCCCCGCCAACTCGTCGGCGTACGCGGCGCGGGGCGGGCGTACGACGGCGACTACTACGTGAAGTCCGTGACGCACAACCTGCGGCCGGGCTCCTTCCAGCAGAACTTCACCCTCTCCCGCGAGGGACTCGAAGCCCGCAGCGACTACGTACGGCCGTGAGGCCCGAGTCACCGACCACCAGGAGCAGTCAGCATGGCAGCCCCCAGCAATCGCCATCTCGGCAAGTTCCGCGGCCGGGTCGTCAGCAACGACGATCCGCTGCGGATCGGCCGGATCACCGTGGAGGTCCCGGACGTCCTCGGCGACGAGCCGTCCACCTGGGCGCTGCCCTGCCTGCCGTTCACCGGGCCGGAGTCCGGGCAGTTCGTGGTGCCCGCGCCCGGCGCCGGTGTGTGGGTGGAGTTCGAGCAAGGAGATCCCAGCTTCCCCGTGTGGACCGGCTGCTGGTACGGCGCCGCCGAGGAACTGCCGCCCGACGCCCGCCGCGCACTGCGGGCCGGCTCGCCGAGCAAACCCGTCGTCGTGCAGACACCCGGCGACCACAAGATCGTCATGAACGACACGCCCGGCCCCGACCAGGGGATTCTGCTGCAGGCCCAGGGCGGCGCCTCCATCCGCATCACCCGGGAGGCCGTCGTCATCTCCACCGGCGCGGGCGCCGAGATCGTCCTGCGCGGCCGTGAAGTGACCATCAACGAGGGCCAGCTGACCGTGCTCTCGAAGCGCTGAAGACGTACGAAGAGGTACGGGGGAGGAAACATCATGTCCGGGAGTCTGCTCGCCTCCGACGCCGTGATCGGCTGCCCGCACGGCGGCCGTGTCGCCGCCGCCGGACCACCCGCCGGGGGAGTGCGCGTCGCGGGGGCCGCCGTCGCGACGGCCGCCCACCCGTACGTCGTCACCGGCTGCCCGCACACCGTGAGGGGCGTGCCGTCGCCGTGCGTCACGGTCCGCTGGGCCGTCGCCGAGGAGTCCGGCGTCACCGTCGACGGCCGGCCCGTACTGCTCGACACGTCCGCCGCCCAGTGCCTCACCGCGGCCTTCGTCCCGCAGGGGCCGCCCGTCGTCCAGAGCGCGCAGCGAAAGGTCACCGTCCGATGAGCCCCACCAGCCGGGACACCCGGCCCCGTTCCGACATCGCCTTCCCGTTCCGCGCCGACCGCCGCGGACGCACCGCGCACGCCCGGCACGGCGAGCACGTCCACGACCTCGTCGAGCAACTGCTGTTCACCAGCCCCGGCGAACGCGTGATGCGCCCCGACTTCGGCTGCGGGCTGCTGGACCTGGTGTTCGCGCCCGACAGCCCGGAGCTGATCAACACCCTGGAACTGTCCGTGCAGGCCGCCCTGCAGCGCTGGCTCGGCGACCTCATCGACGTGGAAGCCCTCGACGTCGACAGCGACGACCACGTCGTGCGCGTGCACCTGTCCTACGTCGTCCGCGCCACCGGCACCCGCCGCGACGACGTCTTCGAAGGGAGGGCCGCGTGAGCACCGGCAGCACCACGTCCCGCCGGGCCAGGGCCCGGGCGGCGCGGCTCAACGGCATCGACACCGTCGAGGTGAGCGACGACGGGCTGCTGCTCACCGTCACGTTCCTCGGCAAGGCACCCCGGGGACTCGGCCCGGCGAACGTCCGCATCGACGGCGGCCGGCGCATCACCGGCATCACCGCCGTCGGCATCGGCGTCGAACGGGAGGAGGACCCCGAACTCGACGACCTGCTGTACGTCACCGTCGACAAGCCCGGCGACACCTCCCGCTACCGGCTGTCCCTGGTGGAGACCGACCCGTACGGGCGGCCGGGCACCGAGCCCTACCGGGGCTTCGACCAGCGCTACCACACCGCGACGTTCGCCTTCCGGCCCGGCTGCCCCACCCCCTTCGACTGCACGGACGGCCACGACGGCCGGGGCGGCCACGACCCGGGCACGCTCCTCCCGGCCGCGCCCGTCATCGACTACACGGCCCGCGACTACGACACCCTCCGCACACTGCTCCTGGACCGGCTCGCGCTCACCACGCCCGACCGGGTCGAGCGCAACCCCGCCGACCTGGGCGTCACCCTCGTAGAACTGCTCGCGTACACCGGCGACCAGATCAGCCACCAGCAGGACGCCGTCGCCACCGAGGCCTACCTCGACACCGCGCGCCGCCGCGTCTCGGTGCGCCGGCACGTCCGGCTCATCGACTACGCGATGCACGACGGATGCAACGCCCGCGCCTACGTCACCGTCCGCACCGCGGGCGACCAGACACTCGCGCCGGGCACCTTCCGCTTCGCCTCCGTCGACGTCCGCGGCCTCGACCCGCACGACCGTCCCGAACCGGGCACGGTCATCGACGAGAACGACCTCGGTGATCTGGACGAGCGCGGTTCCGTGGAGGTCTTCGAGCCCGTCGTCGCGACCGACCCGCTGGAACTGCGCGTCGCGCACAACGCGATCCGGCCGTGGACGTGGGGCGGCGAGGTGTGCGCCCTGCCCGCGGGCGCCACCTCGGCGACCCTGCGCGACGAGTGGGCGGACCGGGACACCTGCCGGGAGCGCCGCCTCGCGCTGCGGCCGGGTGACGTCGTCGTGTTCGAGGAGGTCAAAGGGGCACGCACCGGTACGCCCGGTGACGCCGACCCCGCCCACCGGCAGGCCGTCCGGCTCACCTCCGTCACGCCCGGCGTGGACCACGTCGAGGACCAGCCCGTCCTGGAGGTCACCTGGGCCGCCGGGGACGCGCTGCGTTTCCCGTTCTGCCTCACCACCCGCGCCGGACGCGACTGCCTGCCCGTCGAGGACGTCACGCTCGTCCGCGGCAACACCGTCCTGGTCGACCACGGACGCACCCTCACCGGACTGCCCGAGACGTTCACCGTGCCGCCCGGTCCGGCCGTCGTCGCCGCGTGCGGTCCACCCGGCTGCGGCTGCACCGGGCAGGACGGCGGCAACGCGCCCGCCCGGCTCATCGACGCGCTCACCGACCGGACCGAGAACGGCCGGGTCCTCGAACCCGACGACGTCCGCGAACTGTTCGATGCCGTCGGCGAGGCCGCCGTCACCCGCGCCGGACTCGGCCTGGAACGCGCCGGGCAGCGCCACGAACGCGTCGTGCCCGGCACCGCGTACGCCCAGACCGCCGCCCTGCGCACACTCCTCGCCCAGTCCGTGTACCCGGGCGTCCGGCCCCGCTTCCGGCCCGTCCTCGGCCGGGCGCCGGTCACGCAGGCCGTGCCGTTCCCCGAGCCGGCCGTCGTCGCGCGGGGGCAGGCCGAGCGGATCGCGGCCATCCCGGGCCGGGTGCGGCAGCGTCTCGTGGAGCTGTGGCGCAGCGCCCGCGACCGGGACGGCCTCGCGGAGGCGGAGATCGCCGAACTCGCCGTGATCTACGGCCCGCACGTCCTCGAACGCCTCGAACCGCGCCGCCACCCGGCCCGCGCCCTGCGCGAACTCCTGCACCGCAGCGACCGGCTGCTCGACGCCAAGCTGCGCCGCGTCGACATCCTCGCCGCGCGCGCCCGCGCGGGCACCGTCCTCGACGCCTCCCTCGCCTGGGAGATCGCCCACAGCTGGGGCCCGTCCTACGCCGCCGGACTGCACCCGGGGGAAGCGGTGCTGCGCGGCCCCGCCACGGCCGCCCTCGCCCAGGACCCGCGCCGCGCCCTGCCCGCCGTCCGTCTCCACGACGGCGACAGGGACGAAAGGTGGGAACCGCGCCGCGACCTGCTCGACAGCGGCCCACGCGACCGGCACGTCGTCGGGGAACCGGAGGACGACGGGCGGCTCGCCCTGCGCTTCGGCGACGGCCGCCACGGGGCCCGTCCCGCACCCGGCGCCCGGCTGACCGTGCACTACCGCCTCGGCGGCGGCACCGCGGGCAACGTCGGCGCCGAGGCCATCAACCACCTCGTCGTCGGCGGCGAAGCCGGCGGTGACGGCGTGGCGCGCGGCAACGTCGACGCGACGGTCGCCGCCGTACGCAATCCGCTGCCCGCCACCGGCGGCACCGAGCCCGAACCGATCGAGCAGGTGCGTCAGGCCGCCCCGCTCGACCTGCGCCGCACCCGGCTGCGCGCGGTCACCGCCGAGGACTACGCGGCTCTCGCCTCCGCGCTGCCCGGCGTGCAGCGCGCCGCCGCCACCCTCCGCTGGACCGGCAGCCTCCAGGAGGCGCACATCGCGATCGACGCGTACGGGGGCGGCGCCCCGCCGCCGGAACTGCTGACGTCGGTGACGCAGGCCCTGGAGACGTACCGGCGCATCGGACACGACCTCGTCGTCGGGCCCGCCCGGCAGGTGCCGCTCGACATCCAGCTGACCGTGTGCGCCGAGCCCGGCCACCAGCACGGGCAGATCCTCGCCGAGCTGTACCGGGTCCTCGGCAACGGCCGGCTGCCGGGCGGGCGGCTCGGCTTCTTTCACCCCGACGCGCTGACCTTCGGCGAACCCGTGCGGCTCAGCCGCCTGGTCGCCACCGCCGCGGCCGTACCCGGTGTGGCGGGCGTGGAGGTCACCCGGCTGCGGCGGCTGTTCGAGGAGGACGAGGGAGAACTGGATGACGGCGTGCTGAGGCTCGGCCCGCTGGAGATCGCCACCTGCGACAACGACCCGGACCGGCCGGAGAACGGGCGGCTGGCGATGTCCCTGGGAGGCACGCGATGACCGCGGGGAGGCACGCGCCGAGCACCGGCAGCCGCCCCACGACCGGAGCCGGACGAGCGCACCGGCCGCAGCGGACCGAGGAGCACCCGATGACCGCCGGGACGTACGGGAGGACGTGGGGGCGGCGGGCGGTGACCGCCGGGACGTATGGGACGTACGGGACTGCGCCGGGACGGCACGCGACGGTGACCCGGAAGCGCAGGACGACACCGGAGGGGACCCGATGACCGTGACCGACGAGTGCGCCTGCGGCGGTGCCTGCCGCGGCGGCCACGACGAGCGGCTCGCGCCCGCCCCGCTCCACAACCCGCCCGGCCGCACCGCGCTGGACTACCGCGTCGGCGAGTACGGCTCCTTCCTGGCCGCCCTCCTCGACCGGCTCGCCTCACCCGCCTACCCGGCCCTGCGCGGCCTGACCGTCCGCACGCCCGACGACCCGGCGATCGGCCTGCTCGACGCCACCGCCGTCCTGGGCGACCTGCTCACCTTCCACTCCGAGCGCATCGCCGACGAGGCGTACGTCCGCACCGCCGACGAGCACCGCTCGCTGGTACTGCTCGGCCGGCTCGTCGGACACCGGCCGCGCCCCGGCGTCGCCGCCACCACGCATCTCGCCTACACCCTCGAACGCGACCCGCGTGCCGAAACGCTGCCCGTCGTCGTGGAGCGCGGAGCCCGCAGCCACAGTGTGCCCGCGTCCGCCGACGAGGAGTCCCTGACCTTCGAGACCAGCCGGGACCTCACCGCCCGCTGGGACTTCAACGAGCTGAAGGTCCGCCGCCGCAGGCCCGCCCTCATCACCCCGGAAGACCTCGGCAGGCGCTCCGCGCTGTACGTCGCCGGCACCTCCACCTCCCTGCGCACCGGCGACCAGCTCCTCCTCGTCTTCGGTGAACGCGCGGGCGGCGAGCGCACGCTCCTCCCCGTCGCCGGGGTACGCGTCGACCGCGACGACGACATCACCGCGATCACGCTGCCCCCGTCGGCCCCGCCGACCCTGAGGGAACTCGTCGACGAGGTGCGCCGCTGGACCGGCGACCCCGCCCGGCCCGGTGAGCCGGGCGACGAACCGCCCACGCCCGAGGTACCCAACCCCCGGCCGGTCAGCCGCCTCGTCGAGGACTTCGAGGACCAGGTCCTCGCCCCGCTGCGCGCCGGCCTCGACGGTGTCAGGACACCCGAACGGCTCGCGGCCCTCCTCGCGGAACCCGTCGCCCGCCTGCGCGAGGCCCAGGTGCTGGCCACGCCGTACGAGGACGTGGCGGAATGGTTCGCGCAACTGGAGGCGGTTCTCGCCGAACTCGCCGAGCGGGCACGCGACATGGCACCCGCGCACCCCGTGCCGCCCGCCGATCCCAGCTCTCCCACCGAGCCCACGGCGAACGCGAGCCCTTCCAACCCTCGCACCACGCCGAGTCCTTCAGAGGCCGCCCGGGCAGGCATCCACTCCCTCGATTTCTACGCCCAGGCTCCTCGTACCACGGCGATCCCCTCGGGCCCTCGCCACACGGTGAGTCCTTCCGCTCCGCGTAACACGGCGATCCCCTCGGGCACCCGCCCCACGGCCGTACCCCAGGAGGCCGCCCTCCGCGCCCTCGCCGCCCTCCTCCCCGCCCTGCGCGGCAGCGCCCCCGCTCCCGCCAGACCGCGCCGCACCGGACCCGGACCCGGCACCGCCCCCGACGCCGCCCGCCTCCTGTCCGCCCTCGACCCCGGCCTCGGCGACCTCTACCCGGCCTGGCGCACCGCCACCGCGCCCGGCGCCCCGCTCCTGCGCGACCTCCTCGCGATGCGCGTCACCGCCGCCCCCTTCGGTGCGACGGCCCCGCTCAAGCCCGTCCAGGACGACCGCGGCCGGGTCATCCGCACGGCCGACTGGCCGCTGACCGGAGCCGTACTGGCGAGTGTGCGCGTCGTGTTCGACACGGCGGGCAGGGCTCCGGTGCGCGCCGAGTTCCAGTACGTCGAGGGCAACAGTTCCGACCAGCGCGCGGAGAACCTGCCCCTGGCCCGGCCGGTCGCCTTCACGCTCGGCCCCGGCCGGGTCGACCTGTCGGTGCGCTCGGGCCAGGACCGCGACCTGAGCTGGCTCAACCGGCGCCCCGCCGACTCCCAGGAACCCGGCGTCACCGCCCGCTTCCACTCCGGTCTGCCCGAACGCACCGTGTTCGTGTCCCGGCCCGACGACGAGGGCCTCGTCCACGTCGGCGTCCACAACGGCACCTCCGAGCAGGTCGTCCTGCGTCCGGGCGGGAGCGGGCAGTTCACGCACGGCGAGTACGAGATCAACCTCACGTACACGACGGGCACCACCGCCCCCGGTGTCGACGTCGTGATCGCCACCAGGCCCGAACCCCTCAACCGCCGCGTGCTCCCGCTCGACAGCGTGCACGAGGGCATCACCGCAGGCAGCTGGGTGGCCGTGCGGCGCCCCGCCAAGGGAGCCGCGAAGGGAGCCACCGGGCCAGGCGCCGCGAGCGTGCCCGGCGATCCGGGGCTGGCGTTCGTCACCACCCGGGTGGTCGCCGCCCGCACCGCCGTGTACGCGCAGTACGGCATCAGCGGACGCGGCACCGAACTCACCCTCGCCGACCCCTGGCTGGACGAGTTCGACGTGCTGCTGTCCCACATCCGCAGCACGACCGTGTACGCCGCCGGAGAGCCGCTCCTCCTGGCCGACGAGCCGCTCGGCGAGGACCTCCACGGCAACGAGATCGAGCTCGCGGAACTCCACGAAGGACTGCTGCCCGGCCGCACCCTGATCGTCACCGGCGAACGCTCCGACGTCCCGGGAGTGGCCGGCGTAGGCGCCACGGAGGTCGTCACCGTCGCCGCCGCCGACCCGGCCGTCGACCCGCGGCTGCCGGGTGACCACGTCCACACCCGGCTCACCCTCACCGCGGACCTGGCCCACCGCTACCGGCGTGAGACCGTCCGCGTCCTCGGCAACGTCGTCGAGGCCACCCACGGGGAGAGCCGCGAGGAGGCCATCGGCAGCGGCGACTTCGACCGTACGAACCAGACGTTCGCGCTGTGGCAGTCCCCGCTGACCTGGCGCGCCGACGACAACCCCCTCGGCGCGACACCGGTCCTGGAGATCCGCGTCGACGGCGTGCTGTGGCACGAGGCCGACAGCCTCGCGGGACGCGGCCCGGCCGAACGCGTCTACATCACCGGCTCCACCGCCGGCGGGCGCACCACGGTCACCTTCGGGGACGGAGTGCACGGCGCCCGCCTGCCCACCGGCCACGAGAACATCCGGGCCCGCTACCGCTTCGGCACCGGCCGCGCCGCCAACGTGCCCGCCGACCGGATCACCCAGCCCCTCACCCGCCCCCTCGGCGTCACCGCCGTCACCAACCCGCGCCCGGCCACCGGCGGCGCCGACGCGGACGGCCCCGGCCTGACCCGCCGTACGATCCCGCTCGCCGTGTCCGCCCTGGACCGGCTGGTGTCCGCCGCCGACTACGAGGACTTCGCCCGCTCCCGCGCCGGCATCGGCCGGGCCGCCGCACGCGAACTCTTCGACGGGCGGCGGCGCGTGCTGCACGTGACGGTCGCGGGCACCGACGACGTGCCGATCGCCACGGACTCCGCCACACTGCGCGCCCTACGCGGCGCGCTCACCGAACACGGCGACCCGAACCTCCCCGTCCGCGTCGACGCCCGCGAACTCGTGCTGCTGCTGCTCGCCGCCAAGGTGAAGGTGGCACCCGACCACAGCTGGGAGACCGTCGAACCGCGGCTGCGGCAGGCCCTGCTGCGCCGACTCGGTTTCGACGGACGCGAACTGGGCCGCCCCGCCCGGCTGTCCGAGGTGCTCGCCGCCGCCCACACCGTGCCCGGCGTCGACCACGTCGACGTCGACGTCTTCACCGGCGTGCCCTCCTCCGCCACCCCGGAGGAGATCACCGCCCTGCTCACCGACCCCGGCCCGCCCCGAGCGGCCGTCCCCGCGCACCCGGCGGCGTACGACGAGAAGATCCACACCGTCCGCGACGAGAACGGCGAGACCCTGTCGTCCGTCTGCGCCCGTCACGGCCTCCCGCTCGCCGAACTCCTGCGCCTGAACCCCGACATCACCGACACCCGTCGGCTCGCCCGGGGCAGGCGGGTGTTCGTCTTCCGCGGCATCCGCCCCGCCCGGCTCGCCATGCTGTCGCCGCGGGCCGCCGACACCCTGATCCTCACGGAGGTCAACTGATGTCCCCGGACACCCCGCCCACGATGCCGGCCCCGGCCCCGGCGAGCACCGGGGACCCCGACGCGCTCGCCGCCCTGCTGCCCCGGTGGCACCGGCTGCGCGACGCCGAGGAGGGCGAGCCGCTGCGCGCCCTGCTCGCCGTGATCACCGAACAGCTCGACCGGATCCGGGACGGCGTCCAGCAGGGCTACGACGACCTCTTCGTGGAGACGGCCGCGCCCTGGGTGCTGCCCTACCTCGGCGACCTCGTCGGGTACCGCACCCTGCCCGGGTACGAACGCGTCCTCACCACCGGTCTGCACGACGGCGGCCGGGCCGCCCTCGCCGAGGCGGTCGCCCCGCGCCGCGACGTCGCCGGCACGGTCGCGAGCCGCCGCCGCAAGGGCACCCTGCACCTGCTGGAGGAACTGTCCGAGCAGGCCGCCGACTGGCCCGCGCGTGCCGTCGAACTCTCCCGGCAGGTCGCCCACACCCAGCCCGTGAAGCTCTACGGCAGCGGCAGCGGCAGCGGCAGTGGCACGCGCGCCGGCCGGGGCCGGCTCGCCGACCTCCGGGACGGTGCCGAACTCGCCGTCCAGGGCGGCCCGTTCGGGGCGACGGCCCGCACCGTCGACGTGCGCCGCGCCGACTCCCGGCACCGGCAGGGGGGCCTGACCCCGGCGGGCGTGGCCCTGTTCGTATGGCGGCTGAAGGCGCACTCGCTGACCCGGTCCCCGGCCTACTGCATCGACCGCGCCCGCCACCTGTACACCTTCTCCATCCTCGGCAACGACACCCCGCTCGTCACCAAGGCGCTCCCGGAGCCCTCCCCGGCGCACATCGCCGCCGTCGACAACGTCCCGGCGTTCGTCACCCGCCACCTGCTGCACGACCGGCTCCTCGACTACTACGGCCCCGGCAAGAGCCTCGTCATCCGGCGCGACGGCGAGGACCAGCCGGTGCCGCCCGCCGACATCGTCGTCGCCGACCTGTCGGACTGGCGCTACCGCCCGAGGCGCGGCCAGGTCGCCGTGGACCCGGAGCTGGGGCGGATCGCGTTCGGCTCCCGCACCGCGCCCCGCCAGGGCGTGTGGGCCGACTACCACTACGCGTCCGCCGCGGACACGGGCGGCGGCGAGTACGTCCGCGACCGCGAGCCCCGGCCCGACGCCGAGGTCTACCGGGTGGGGCCCGGACAGTCCTACCGGCGGATCATGGACGCCTACCGGGCCTGGCAGCACGACCGCCGAGCCGACCGCACCGGCCCGGCGGGCATCATCGAGATCACCCACAGCGGCGCCTACCAGGAACAGCTCGACTTCGACCTCGACCCCGGCGACCGGCTCGAGGTGCGGGCCGCCGAAGGCACCCGGCCGGTGATCCGCCTCCTCGACTGGTACAGCAACCGCCCCGACGCCCTCAACATCCGCGCCGCGTCCGGCGACTGCGCCTCGCACGAGCGGCCGGGCATCGTCCTGGACGGGCTGCTCGTCGCCGGACGCGGCATCAACGTCACCGGCCCGGTGGGCTCCGTCGCCCTGCGGCACTGCACCCTCGTACCGGGCTGGTCCCTCGAGCCCCAGTGCGACCCCCACGCGCCCGAGGAACCCAGCGTCGTCCTGGAACGCACCACCGCCTGCCTCCGGGTCGAGCACAGCGTCCTCGGCACCATCGAGGTCATCGGCGACGAGGTGAGCGAGGACCCCCTCGCCATCCACATCCGCGACAGCGTCCTCGACGCCACCGCCGACGACCGTCAGGCCCTGTCCGGCCCGGACTGCCGCCACGCCCACGCCGTACTGCACCTGCACCGCGCCACCGTCATCGGTGAGATCCACACCCACGCCATCGACATCGCCGAGAACACGGTGTTCATCGGCCGGCTGCACGTGGCCCGCCGAGGCACCGGCTGCCTGCGGTACTGCTACGTCCCCGCCGGGTCGCGGACGCCCCGCCGCCACCGCTGCCGGCCCGACCTCACCGGACCCGGGCAGGCGGACCGCGTACGGCCGTTGTTCACGTCCACGCGCTACGGCACCCCCGGGTACGGGCTGCTCGCCGACCGCTGCGCCGAGGAGATCCGGCGGGGCGCGGACGACGGCGCGGAGCTGGGCGCCTTCCACGACCTGTACCGGCCGCAGCGCGAGGACGGCCTGCGGGCCCGGCTCACCGAGTACACGCCCGCGGGCGCCGACGCCGGAATCTTCTTCGTGACATGACCGGCCGACCCTTCACGGACGAGCGAACCCCGGCCACCGGAGCCGATGCGCGTGACCACCCGGCCACCGGAGCCCGCGCGGGTGACCGCCCGGCGACCGGAGCCTGTGCGGGTGAGCGCCCGGCGACCGGAGCCCGCGCGGGTCACCGCTCAGCGACCGCATCCCGTGCGGGTGACCGCCCGGCGACCGCAGTCGGCGCGAGCGAGCGCCGATCCGCCGCCTCCGTCGTGAGTGAGCGCCCGCCCACCGACCCCGCACGCACTTTCCCGAACCAGGGGGACCCCTTTCATGCACGCTGACCTCTCCCGCTCCACGTTCCGCCCGGAGCGGCACTACTCCGCGGTCGTCGCCCAGCAGGGCCGCGTCCAGCTCGACGCGGACCTCAACGAACAGGCGGCGATCCAGCTCCACCGGGCCCGCACCCTCGCCGCCGACCTGATCGGGCCGCACGGCGGGCCGCGCGACGCCGCCGGATTCCGCGTCGAGTACGTGGGCGGCAGCCACGACCTCGACACCCTGCACATCCACGGCGGCCGCTACTACGTCGACGGCATCCTGTGCGA
Organism: Streptomyces sp. NPDC005925; assembly: GCF_040638805.1. Taxonomy (NCBI): domain Bacteria; kingdom Bacillati; phylum Actinomycetota; class Actinomycetes; order Kitasatosporales; family Streptomycetaceae; genus Streptomyces; species Streptomyces sp. NPDC005925. The sequence continues at coordinate 101,149 of NZ_JBEXVL010000016.1, forward strand.
CGCGACCCGCCCCGCACCCGGCACGCCCGTACCCGGGGAAGGCGCCGACGAGGACGGCGACGAGGAGACCACGAAGCCGCCCGCCCACTGGACGTACTGGGACCAGCCCGACGGTTTCCGCGACCCGGAGAGGCCCGGCGACAGGCTGCCCTCACCCGCCCGGGCGCCCTTCGTGGTCTACCTGAAGGTGTGGGAGCGCTCCGTCACCGCGGCCGAGGACCCGGCGCTGCGCGAGGTCGCACTCGGCGCGGCCATGCCGGACACCTCGGCCCGCGCCAAGGTCGTCTGGCAGGTACTGCCGCTGTCCCTGGACGAGCTGCGCATCGAGGACACCGGGCCGTCGAAGGAGGTGGTCCGCGCCGCCTTCGACGAGTGGGCGAAGCGGCAGGCCGCCCCCTCGGCCCGGCTCGCGGCCCGCAGCGAGCGCCCCGATCACGCGGACGAGGACCCCTGCCTGATCAGGCCGGACGCCCGCTACCGGGGCCCGGAGAACCAGCTGTACCGCGTGGAGGTCCACACCGGCGGCGAGGCGGGCGAGGCCACTTTCAAGTGGTCCCGCGAGAACGGCTCGGTCGTCTTCCCGGTCGACGCACTCGACGGCACCTGGGTCGAGGCGGCGTCCCTGGGCCACGACGACAAGCTGGACCTGGACGTCGGCGACCACGTCGAGTTCGTGGACACCGCGTACGCCTCCCGCCTCGATTCCCTCCCGCTGCTGCGGGTGGAGGAGCTGGACCTGCCCGGCCGACGCGTGCGGCTGTCGGACGAACCCGGCCGCTCCGTCGGACGCCTGCCCCACCTGCACCCCTACCTGCGGCGCTGGGACCAGCACGCGGGCCCGCGCCGCAGGGGCCGTACCGCCGCCCTGCGCGACGGCGCGGTCCGGGTCGAGGAGGGGGAGTGGCTGCCCCTGGAGGACGGCGTCGAGGTGTACTTCGCGAAGGGCGGCACCTACCGCACCGGCGACCACTGGATCATTCCGGCCCGCACCGCCACCGGCAGTGTCGAGTGGCCGGCCGACGCCGCGCGTCGCCCGCTGCTCCGGGCGCCCGCCGGTATCGCCCGCCACTTCGCCCCGCTGGCCCTGGTCAAGGGCGAGGCCGAGGCCGTCGATCTGCGCCGCGCCTTCGGGCCGCTGGCGAGCGGCGTGCCCGCGGCCGACGAGGCGACGCTCGCGGCGGAGGAACTGGCCCGCCGGGAGGAGTTCGCCGCCGACGCGGGCCCCTCGGGGGGAAGGTCACAGACCACGGCAGAGGCCGAGGCCGCAGTGGAAGGAGACGAGTGATGGCGAAGCCGCTGAGCGCTTCGAAGATGGTGGAGATCCTGCGAGCCGAGGGCCTGACGGTCCACGAGGTCCGCGATTGGCGCACCCACAACCGCAACAGCAAGGGGCCCTGGGGCCCGGTGAACGGCGTGATGATCCACCACACCGTCACCTCGGGCACCGACGCGTCCGTGAACATCTGTTACAACGGCTACTCCGGCCTGCCGGGCCCGCTGTGTCACGGCGTCATAGACAAGAAGGGCCACATCCACCTCGTCGGCAACGGCCGCGCCAACCACGCGGGCCTCGGCGACAGCGACGTCCTGCGCGCCGTGATCAACGAGTCGGGCCTGCCGTCCGACAACGAGGCCGACACCGACGGCAACCGGCACTTCTACGGCTTCGAGTGCGTCAACCTCGGCGACGGCAAGGACCCCTGGCCCGACGCGCAGAAGGAGGCCATCGAGAGGGCCGCCGCCGCCCTGTGCCGGCACCACGGCTGGAACGAGCGGTCCGTCATCGGGCACAAGGAGTGGCAGCCGGGCAAGCAGGACCCGCGCGGCTTCACCATGGACGGAATGCGCAAGCGCATCGCCGACCGCCTCGGGGGCGGGGGCGGGGGCGGGGGCGGCGGCACGGCCCCCGGCCCGAAGCCGTCGTACGAGCCGTTCCCCGGTCCGGGGTTCTTCCACGAGGGACAGAACTCCTCGGTCGTCACCGCGATGGGCCGCAGGCTGGTCGCCGAGGACTGCGGCCGCTACGAGGAGGGCCCGGGCCCGGAGTGGACCGAGGCCGACCGCCGCTCCTACGCGGCGTGGCAGCACAAGCTCGGTTTCAGCGGCAAGGACGCCGACGGCATCCCGGGCAAGCTCAGCTGGGACCGGCTGAAAGTGCCCGCCCGACGCACGTGAGCACAGCCGTGCCCCTCCCCGGTACGACACCGGAGAGGGGCACGTCCGACGGACCGCTCCGCATAACCGCCAGGCCCTATGACCGAGTACACCTAGTCGCCCTGCTCGGCCTCCGCTTCCTGCTGCTTCTGCTTCAGGCGCTCGCTCTCCCTGCGGACCTCGGCCTGCGTGGCGCGCTCCCGCTCCAGCCACTCGGGGCGCTCCTCCTTGAGCGCATCGATCTGCTCGGTGGTCAGCGGTTCGGTGACGCCGCCGCGCGCGAGACCGGAGATCGACACGCCCAGCTTGGCCGCCACCACCGGCCGGGGGTGCGGGCCGGTGCGCCGCAGCTCCCGCAGCCACTCGGGCGGATCGGTCTGCAGGGCGTTCAGGTCGGCGCGCGAGACGACACCCTCACGGAACTCGGCGGGGGTGGCCTCGAGGTACACACCCAGTTTCTTCGCCGCGGTCGCGGGCTTCATCGTCTGGGTGCTCTGGTGCGACTTCATGAGGCCCAGGGTATCGAGCGCGTGACCGGCTCCCGACCACGGCGGGTAGCCTGGCGAGGTGACAGGCTCGGCAGAATCCCCCTCGTTCCGGCTCGTGTACGTACCCGGTGTGACGCCCGACAAGTGGCTCCGCGTCTGGAACGAGCGGCACCGCGACACCCCGCTGACCCTGCTTCAGGCACCCCCCGCCGAGGCCCGTGACCTGCTGGCGGGCGGCGGTGCGGACGCGGGTCTGGTGCGGCTGCCGGTGGACCGTACGGTTCTGAGCGCGATCCCGCTCTACACCGAGCAGACGGTTGTCGTCGTGCCCAGGGACCACCTGGTGACGGCGGCCGACGAGGTGTCCCCGGCGGACCTGTCCGACGACATCGTGCTGCACCCCCTCGACGACGTCCTCGACTGGGAACGGGGCCTGCCGGGCCGGCCCGCGCTGGAGCGGCCCGCGACGACCGCGGACGCCGTGGAGCTGGTCGCGGCCGGTATCGGCGTGCTCGTCGTTCCGCTGTCCCTGGCCCGGCTGCACCACCGCAAGGACCTCACGCACCGGCCGCTGACGGGCGCCCCCGAGTCGAGTGTCGCGCTGTCGTGGCCGGAGGCGGCGACGACCGACGAGGTGGAGGACTTCATCGGCATCGTCCGGGGCCGCACGGTCAACAGCACCCGCGGCCGTACCCGGCCCCCCGCCGACAGCGGCGGGAAGGCCGAGGACCGCAAGTCCGGGACGGGCGGTGCCGGAAGGGCGGGCGCGGGGAGGACCGGCGCAGGCAAGGCGGGCAGCGGGAAGGCGGGCGGCGGTAAGGCCGGTGCCAGGGGAGGCGCGCGGCGCGGCACGGCCGCCCCGAAGAGCACCCGCCGAGGCAAGCCGAGAGGACGGGCGTAACACGCCACAGACGTTCCTGCGCGGCAAGCTCCCCGAACTGCCCGAGGGCGCGGTCCGCCACCAGGTCCGCGTACGCAGGCGGCGTCGTCGAAGAAGTGCGGCCGGGCCGACGACGCCGGTCAGACCCCGGGCGCGCGCCCGATCGACTCCACCAGCGGCAGGAGCCGGTGCGGGACGCGTTCGCGCAGCGCGATCTCCGTGCGGGTGCGGACCACGCCCGGCAGGCTGATCAGCTTCTGGACGACGTCCTCGAGGTGGGCGTTGTCCCGTGCCACGACCCGGGTGAGCAGATCGCCGCCGCCGGTGATCGAGAAGGCCTCGATGATCTCCGGCACCTCGGCGAGCGCGTCGCCCACGTCGTCCAGGTGCCCCTGGGTGACCTCGATGTGCACGAACGCCAGCACCGGGTGGCCGAGCGCGGCCGGGGAGAGGGCCGGCGCCGTGCCGGTGATGACGCCGTCCCGTTCCAGCCGGTCCAGACGGGCCTGCAGCGTGCCGCGCGCCACTCCGAGGACGCGGGCGTACTCCCGCACGCTCGTCCGAGGCTGCTCCAGCAGGAGCCGCAGGATGCGGGTGTCGAGCTCGTCCACGGTCATGCCGACCGCCCTCCTCCCGCGCCGGATGATCACCCATGACTGTACCCACGGCTCACCGCCCCGCGCCCGGCCGAGCCCGCCGACCGTGGGCCGTTGGCTCGCGATCGGCTGCCTCCAGCGGCCCTCGCTGCGCCAATGGTCCACCACCGAGGGGCCGAGTTGAGCCATCAGGCAAGAAAATGTTTCCATACGGGTGTCGATGGCGCTGCGGATCCCGCGGCGCCTTTTTCGTGCGGGCGTCCATGGCCGTACACCGGTCTTTGTGCAGGCACCTGAGCCGGGGCCCTGCCTCACCTGTGCCGATCTTCACGAACGTGTCCGAAAGGGGCGGTAGTCAGTGCTGAAGAGGGTGTTCGTCGCTCCGGATCCCGGGCGGACCCGGCTGCGGTTCGCGACCCGGGCCGTCCTCGGTATCGGGCTCGCCGTCGTCGTGTGCGGCCTCGCCGGGCAGTCCCTCATGGGCGCCGTCACCGGCGGGCTCGCCGCGCTGCTCGCCCTGTTCACCGTCACCGACGCCACGGTCCGCGGGCAGGCGGTCACCACGGCACTGCTGCCGGTCGCCGGCCTGCCGGTACTGGCGGTGGCCGCGGAACTGCACGACCACCCCGTCGCCCGCGACCTGACCTTCCTCGCCGTCGTCGGCGCGGGCGTCTACGCCCGCCGCTGGGGGCCACGCGGGCACAGCCTCGGCGTGTTCGCGTTCATGACCTTCTTCGTGGCGCAGTTCCTGCACGCCACCCCGGGCAGGCTCCCCGAGCTGTGCGTCTCCCTCGTCCTGTCCGTGCTGTCGGCCGCCACGGTCCGCTTCGGTCTCTGGTGCTACGAGCGGCGGCTGCCCCCGGCTCCCGTGCCCGCCGCCCCGCACGGCGGCACCGGCCTGGCCCGCGTGACCACCCGCCAGGCCGTCCAGGCGACCGCCGGCGCCGGCATCGCCCTCGTCGTGGGCCAGCTGGTGTCCGGGCAGCGCTGGTACTGGGCGGTCGGCGCCACCTGGTGGATCTTCGTCAACACCACCTCGCGAGGGGAGACCCTGGTTCGTGGCTTCCGGCGCGTCCTCGGCACGGCCCTCGGTATCGCTCTGGGCCTCCTCGTCGCGCTGCCGGTGGACGGCGCGGTGCTTCCGACGGCCGTACTCACCGCCGTCTGCGTCTTCGGGATCTTCTACACGGCAGCCGTCTCCTACACCTGGATGATGCTCTGTGTGACTCTGCTCGCCGAGCTGCTCTACGGGCTCCTCGGCGTCCTAGAACCCGCGCTGCTGGCCCTGCGGCTCGTGGAAACCGGGGTGGGGGTGCTCGGCGCGGCCCTCGCCGTGCTGTTCGTGCTGCCCGTCACCACGCACTCCGTCACGGACGTCTGGATCCAGCGGGCGCTGCACTGCGTCCACGCCTGCACCGCCGAGGCCGCCGCACGCCTCGCGGGTGACGCGCACGCCGACCCGGCGCCGCGCGTCACCGAACTGGAGCACCTCCTCGGCCGGGTACGCCTCTCGGTCGCACCGCTGGTCCACCCGCTCCACCCGATGCCCGGCCGCAAGGCCCGGGCCCGCCGGGTGCTCGGCCTCCTCGACGACTGCGCGCGCGAGATCCGCGGACTGGTCGCCGTCGCCGCCGACCCCGAGGCCTCTCACGACGCCCGGCTGGCGGCCGCCTGCTGGCGCGTCGAGGCGGCCGTGGAGGCTCTGACCGGCGGCGGAGCGGGCAGGTTCGCATCCACCGGGCCCCGTCCGCCCGCCGCGGAACCCGCCCTGGCCCACCTGGACGGCCTGGAGCGCGCCCTGTCGGAACTGGCCACTCCGCTGCGCACCCCGCCGGGGTCACCGCTGGTGGGCGCCTGAGGGGGCGAGGGCCGGGCCCGCCCGCGCGCCCGCACGAACGCGTCGAACCGGCCGCAGCCACCGATCTTCCCATCTGGTCTAGACCTGGCGTGGTCGGCTGCTACCGTCACCCGGAAAGCGGCAGAAGCATCAGGAGTTGCCGGCGTCACGGGGAGAGGGGACGGCGATGGCAGACGGCGGTCGGCGCCGGCGGGCGTTCATCGGATCGTTCACGGCGGCCGGTGGCCCCGGCATCCTGACGGCGAGCGTGGCCGTCGACGGCGCGCTCACCGTCCTCGGCAGCGCGACCGACATGCCGGACCCCTCCTACCTGGCCCTCGCCCCGGACGGCCGCACGCTCTACGCGGTCAGCGAGACCACCGACGGCAAGGTCGCCGCGTACGACGTCACCGGTGACGCGCCCCGGCCCGCGGGGCCGCCCGTGTCCGTCGGCGGCGACGCCCCCACCCACGTCAGCGTCTTCGCCGGCCACGTCCTGACCGCCAACTACGGTTCGGGCAGCGTCACCGCCGTGCCCCTCCGGCCCGACGGCACCCTCGCGGACGCCCCGAGCGCGGTGCTCCAGCACACCGGAGCCGGGCCCTGCGCCCCGCGCCAGCAGGGCCCGCACGCTCACCAGGTGCAGCCCGACCCCAGTGGCCGCTGGGCCCTGAGCGTCGACCTCGGCACGGACTCGGTCCGCGTGTGCGCCCCCACCGGGGCCGGCTTCGAACCCCGCCGCGAGATCGCCCTGCGCCCCGGCTCGGGCCCCCGCCACCTGGCCTTCCACCCTGACGGCACGCACGCCTACGTGGTCAACGAACTCACGCCGACCGTCACCGTCTGCCGCTGGGACGCCGACCGGGGCACGCTGAGGCCGCTGGCGGAAGTCCCGCTGCTGCCCGGCGCGCCCGCCGGTGACGCCTATCCGTCGGGCGTCGCCGTCTCGCCCGGCGGCCGGTTCGTGTGGACGGCCACCCGCGGCGAGGACGTCCTCTCCGTGCTCGCCATCGAGGGCGACGGGCTGCGACTGCTGGCCACCGCGCCCTGCGGCGGCCACTGGCCCCGCGCGATCACCGAGTCGAACGGCGTGCTGTACGTGGCGAACGAGCGCTCCGGCGACGTCACCTGGTTCGCCGTCGACCCGACGTCCGGCGTGCCCCGCCGCACCGGCTCGGTGCGCGTTCCGGCGGCGTCCTGCGTGGTCCTCGGCTGAGGGCGACCGTCCGGCGGCGCGGGCTCGCGGGCGGCACCGGCCGGGAAGGCCGCCACGTCTTTGACCAGGAAGAGGACAGGAAGAAGGGCCCGCTCCTGCGCCTGGAGCGGGCCCTTGCCGTGTAAGGGTCTGGATAAAAGGTGGCGCTAGCGGACCGGCGCGCCCTGCGGCTGCTGCGGCGTGATGCCCAGCGCCGTCGTGTACTTGGCCAGGGCCAGCTTGCCGATCGCCGGGTAGGGGCCGAGCGGCTCCGCGGCCGGGCAGCTCGCCTCCTTGGCCGCCTCCTCGATCAGTTCCGGCTCGATCTCCGGGCCGATCAGGTAGGGCGCCAGCGCCAGCTGCTGGGAGCCCGAGGACCGCAGCTGCTCGGCCACGGACGCGATCGAACCCTCCTGGTCCAGCGCCGCGGCCATGACCGGGACGGCGAGTCGCGCGGCGAGCAGCATGCCGGTGATGCCGGCGGCCTGAACGGCCTCCTCGCCGCCCACCGAGGCGAGGATGATGCCGTCGGCGGCGGTGGCCACCGTGAACAGGCGTGCGCGGTCGGCACGGGCCAGACCGGCCTCGGACAGCCGGACGTGCAGACCCTCCGCGAGCAGCGGGTGCGGGCCGAGCACATCGGTGAGCTCCGCCGCGACCCGGCTCTCCATCACGGCCTGGCGCAGCCGGCGCAGCAGCGCGCTGTCCGGGCCGGCCAGCAGCGGTACGACGACGGCGACCGGACCGTCGGGCTCCTTGGCGTCCACACCGGCGGCGAGCGCCCGCTCGTAGCGCGCGGTGCGCTCCTCGGCGGCGTACGTGAGCACGATCTGCAGCGAGGGGAACTCGTGGTCGTCCCCGTCGAGGTACCCGATCCGCACGTCCAGGCCGGGCAGCTCGGAGCGCGCGATGCTCACGACCTCCTCGGCGAGACTGCGCGTGGCGGTGCCGGGCGTGCCCGGAACCGCGAGGACGAGCGCGGGCGCGCCCTCGGGAGCCGCCAGCGGCTCGGGACGGCGGTGCCGTCCGGGCTGGCGGGGGCGCGGCATTCGTACTGGCAGGCCGGACGCGGGCCCAGTGGGGGAGCTCATGGCGCCGCATGTTACTTGCTTCTTGGGCTTCCCTGTTCGGAGAGGGTGCAGGTGAGCGGCATCCGTCCGGATTTGTCTGATCAGTAACGTACGAATCGGAAACGATCGACGGTGATCGGCAGGTTTAGCCCGTTTGGGGGCTGAGTCGCGATGCTGGCGCTGTCGGGCTCGCGACGGTTTCCGGTCACCCCGCCCCGGTCGCCCCGTTCCGTTCGCAACGCCCCGTTCACGACGCTCGGGTCACGACGTGGAGCATGGTGCCGTCGGCCGGGAGGGTGAGCGCACCGGCCGCGAGGTCGGCCGCGATACGGACCGAGCCGTGCAGCGGATCGCCCTCGGCCGGGACCCGCACCGCGTGCGGCAGCCGCTTCGCCAGCTCCTCGGCCAAGGGGTCGAGAAGCGGGGCGCCCATGTTGAGGAGGCCCCCGGTGAGGGCGACCCGGGGCCCACCCGTGGACGGGCAGACGGCGGACGCGGAGTCGGCCATGTGCCGGGCCGCGGCGCGCAGGATCTCCGCGGCGACCGGGTCGTCCTCGGCGCAGGCGGCCACGTCGGGAGCGAACGAGGCGAGTACGGCGGCCCGGTCGGCGCGCGGATAGAGCGTGCCGGGCAGCATGGCGAGTGGCCCGAAGCGTTCCTCCGCACGGGCCCGCAGACACGCCGAGCCGCCGTCGCGGCCGTCGTGGGCACGCATCGCGGCCTCCAGCCCGGCCCGGCCGATCCAGGCGCCACCACCGCAGTCGCCGAGCAGATGACCCCAGCCGTCCGCGCGCTGCCACGCGGCCAGGTCGGTGCCGACGGCGATCAGACCCGTACCGGCGGCGACCACCGCCCCCGGCCGCGTGCCGAGGGCGCCGACGTACGCGGTGACGGCGTCGGCGGCGAGCCCGAGCGCCCGTACCCCCAGCTCCCGCGCGAGCGCGCCCGGCAGCTCGGCCCGCAGCGCGTCCCCGAGCGAGGCCAGCCCGGCGGCACCGAGGACCGCCGTGTCCAGTCGCGTCACACGGGCCTCGTCGGCCAACGCCCGTGCGGCAGGCACCAGTTGCTCCAGCAGATGGCCGGGATCTATCCCCCGGGCACCGGTACGCACCGGCTCCCGGGACTCCCACCGGGCCAGCGGTCCCCGCCCGAGAACCCCGACGACCGCCCGTACACCGGACCCGCCGGAGTCCACCGCGAGAAACCCCGCCAGGGCCTCGCGCGCACTGCCGTCGGCCGCGCCCCGCAGTGCTCCCGTCTCGTCCCCGCTCACGGCAGGCGCCAGTCCACCGGCGGTGCGCCCTGTTGCACCAGGAGGTCGTTGGCGCGGCTGAACGGGCGGGAGCCGAAGAAGCCGCGGTCGGCGGACATGGGGGACGGGTGGGCGGACTCCACGGCGGGGAGGCTGCCGAGCAGCGGACGGAGATTGTGCGCGTCGCGGCCCCACAGGACGGACACCAGCGGCTTGCCGCGCGCGGCGAGCGCGCGAATGGCCTGTTCGGTGACCTCTTCCCAGCCCTTGCCGCGGTGCGCGCCGGGGCTGCGCGGCGCCGTCGTGAGCGCCCTGTTGAGCAGCAGCACGCCCTGTCGCGTCCACGGAGTCAGGTCGCCGTCGGACGGCTGGGGCAGCCCCAGGTCGGCGTTCAGCTCCCGGAAGATGTTGATGAGGCTGCCGGGCAGCGGACGCACCTCGGGCGCGACCGAGAACGACAGGCCCACCGCGTGTGCGGGAGTTCCAGGATCTGCGTTTCGGGCATGAGGGGCTGACCAGGCATGATGACGATGGCGGAGTGGCTTGATCACTGGACGCAACAGGCTCCCCTCCTTCCCGGTGACCGGCTGCGTGATCTGCTCGACCGGTTCGAAGATCTCGACGAGGAGGAAGAGTAGCGCCAAGAGCGACGGCCGTGCGTGAGGGCTTCTGTGTTGTGCCGGGGCGCGGCGCCCACCAGTAGAGTGAGGCGCCGTGGCACCACGACCCTTGTGTGAACTTGTTGAAGAAGGCTGGGCGAAGGCTCTTGAACCTGTGGCTGGACGCGTCGCGGCCATGGGGGACTTCCTCCGGGCCGAGATAGCCGCGGGCCGGACTTATGTTCCGTCCGGAGCGAATGTCCTGCGGGCCTTCCAACAGCCTTTCGATGACGTCCGTGTCCTGATCGTGGGGCAGGATCCCTACCCCACCCCAGGGATGGCCATCGGGCTGAGTTTCGCGGTGTCACCGGATGTGCGTTCGCTTCCGGGGAGTCTGGAGAACATTTTCCGGGAGATGCACTCCGATCTTGGGTTGCCCAGGCCGTCGAACGGCGACCTGACGCCGTGGACGCAGCAGGGTGTGCTGTTGCTCAACAGGGCGCTCACGACGGCCCCGCGCAAACCCGGGGCGCACCGGGGCAAGGGTTGGGAAGAGGTGACGGAGCAGGCGATCCGGGCGCTCGCCGGGCGCGGCAAGCCGCTGGTATCCATCTTGTGGGGGCGTGACGCGCGCAATCTGCGGCCGTTGCTGGGGGATCTTCCGGCGATCGAGTCCGCGCACCCGTCCCCCATGTCCGCCGACCGGGGCTTCTTCGGCTCCCGCCCGTTCAGCCGCGCCAACGACCTCCTGGTGCAACAGGGCGCACCGCCGGTGGACTGGCGCCTGCCGTGAGCGGGGACGAGACGGGAGCACTGCGGGGCGCGGCCGACGGCGTGTTCGCGGGCACGGTGCTTGTTCTTCATGCCGATTGGCCGGCCTGGGCCTGCGGTGCTGGGTTTCGGTGCACCGGCCGGCTGGGGGCCTTGCCGTGGAGGCGGCGAAATCCTCGGCGGACCCGTGCAGGGGTGAGACGTCCTTGGTGTGCGGGCCGCTCCCAGGGTCGGCGAAGGTCCTCGGCGAGGGGCCGGGCCAGGGGGAGCTGGGTGTGGGCGGCGATGACCAGCCAGGTCCAGCGGTCGGCGGCGGCCGGCTCGCGGAGTTTGGGAGTCGTCCAGCCCAGCGTCTGCTTGAACATCCTGAAGGTATGTCCCAAGTCGAATTCTGCGCAGGAAGGCTTGCCAGAGCCGGTCGACGTCCCCGGCGGTGGCATCGGTGGCCGACTACCACAGCCAGATCGGCCGGGGGACATGGTCGCCGCGAAGGTGGTCGACCTGCAGACGGATGACGGTGCCTTCGATGATCGGCAACTTGCCTGCGGGATGGTCGGCCCAGGCCGAGCGCCGGGTCAGCAGTGGATGCAGGCGGTCCCACGCCGTGGCGACGGCCTGCCCGTAGTGAGTGGTGTCGGTCACCGTGGTGATGGACGGGACCGGCTGGGTGGCCGGGTCCTCGAAGGTGAACTCTGCCCCGTGCTTGGGTTTACGCCCGCGTTTGCCCGCCGGCTGGGGCAGAGGCGGAAAGTACAAGACTCGGTCCGAACGCATCCGGCCCAGTAACTCTACGGGCAGGTCCGCGAGCAGGAAGGCCAGGCGGGTCACGTCGTAGCCGGCATCAAAGACGACCACAACGGGCGGGTCGCCGATCCGCCACTGGCCTGCCACATACAACCGCTGGAACACCTCCCGGACCTGGCCGGCGGTGACGGCGATCGCGTCGTCCCAGGGCCGCAGCCGGAGCACGTCCAACACGGCCGTCCACGATGTCCGGCCCGGTTCCACAGCGGCAACGAAGGAGTAGGGCCAATCGGGGATCATCTGGGCCGAGCTTCTGCCTCGCCCGTATGTGTGGCAGAACATCCGGTCCGGGCTGGTATTCGCGTCCGGCCGCAGCCAGTTGCTCACATCGACCGCCAGGACCAGCCGCCCCGACGCCGTGCGGGGAAGCGGCAGCCCTGCCAGCGTTCTGCGCAGCCGTGCCACATCCAGATTCCCGCAGTTCAGGCCGCCGTACAAGGCGCCATGCCCCCGCCGGTGCTCAGGCTTTAACGACAGCTCGACCAACGTCCTCACCGGACCATCCGCGCACAGCAGGGCATCACTCAGCTCGAACAGCGCATCGCGCCGCCCGGTCAGACAGGTATAGAGCTCCGTCCGGAAGCATGACAGTTCGGCAAACGCATCCCACGGGACGCCGTGTTGCAGCAGACTCATAGCTACGGCCTTCGTGTTGATCCCATGCCTCTGTGACGGAGCACAGGATCAGGCGAAGGCCGCTCTTACGTCCGGAACTCAGGCAAACCCATCAGCAAGTTCGAGGCTGTGTTCGACGGCAGACCATAAACGTCAAGCTCAGTCGGCGTCCAGTAGTGGTTGGTGCATCGTTGCCGTGAGCGGTCGGCGGTTCTCCTCCCGAGTCGGCCCCCGTCGGCCGGTTCGCATGGAGTGAGAGCCGCCGCGTTCGTTCGGCATGGGAGGACCGGGCTATAGCCGAGGGTCGGCTGACGACATGGGCTCAGGCGCACCACATCCGGTGCGAGGTAGTAGGCGGTCTCGTCCGGGCGGGCCAGGCTGCGGCGGGCCAGGACCCACCGCTGGTGGGTGGGCTGGTCGCCGTCGAAGTCGTCCATAGCGGGCAGTTGGGCCGCGGCCCAGTCGTAGACGCGCGGCCCTTTCGCGCCGTTGCCGCAGGAGTGGCGTTCCCAGGCGTCGTCGGGTGCCTGGGCGATGGCGAAGTCGATGCGGCCCAGGGCGTGGACATGCTGGGACTTCGGCACAGCCAGGACGTAGCCGAGACCTGCTTCCTCCAGCATGCGGCGCAGCCACCGTTCCTGGCCGTAGGCGGAGTCCGCGGTCACCCCCGCAACGGGCAGCGGCGAGGCCAGGGCCCGCTTCGCCATGGCCTTGGCCAAATCGCCTTTGGTGGCGAACTCCCGTTCTTCCGGGATCCTCGCCGCCTGACAGCGGTCCCGGTCGGACGTCCAGGACTTGGGCAGATACAGCTCCTGGTCCACCAGGGCGCGGCCCTTGGGTGAGGCGTAGGCGGCGAAGACACCGGTCCGGCAGTTCTCGGTGCGGCCGGCGGTGCCGGAGTACTGGCGCTGCACGCCGGCCGAGACGGTGCCTTTCTTGAGGAATCCCGTGTCATCGGTGATCAGCACTCCAGCAGGGTCTCCGAGTCTCTCGGCGACATGTTCCTGCAGGTCATCGCGTACCTCGTCAGGATTCCAGCAGGCTCGGCCCAGGAGGTGCCGCAGCCCTGCAGGAGTCGGGTGACCGGCGTGCTCGGCCAGTTGCCGGCTGTTCTTCCGCCCCCCTGGACCGAGCAGGCCGTGTACGTAGGCGCGCATCCGCCGCCGCAGATCCACCCGGCCGAACCGGTGGCCGATCCGCACGAGCACTTCTTCCAGTTCCGCGGACCAGACATCGGGCTGCACATCATCTTGCAGGACAAGCACAACGGCCCGCCGCACCCGAGGTCACGAACTTCCGCAACCTGACGGCACACCAGCCGAGTACACTCAAAAACCCAGCCCTGACCAGGAGCGATAGCAAACTGCGACTGGAGTATTGGGAACCCGGCATTAATCACCTTGTCCGAAGATGAGTGGTCTCGCGCCTGCAACGCGTCGAGAACGTCGCTCACCTGGCCTGGTCACGGACAGATCCGTTCGGCTGACAGGTGGGTCGGAATGCTGGCTATCTCATCGGCGGTGAATTGCAAATTACCGATCACATCACACAGGCCGTGCCGCCACTGGTCGGGGTCGAGCCGTAGGGGACCACCGGTATTGCGCGAATCTTGGTAGATAATGCTTCCACCGTCCGAAGTAATATCCCGAAAATCGTACGAGCCGTCCCCGAGTAGGCTGGAGGGCTCGCGGCCGAAGTCGTAGGATTCGGTGTAGGCGCGATCGCCGATCCGGTAGATGCGTACAGAGCTGTTGGCGGCCACGACAAAGCGGCCCTCCCCGTCGAGAAAATTAGCCACGTAAGGCTTGTCGGCGTTCTCGACCACGCTGCGCAGTGGCCCAAGCTCCTTGCGCGGCGGATCGCGCCGCCATAATTCGAGAATGCCTGCACTACGGAGCACCGCGAAGTAGCGTCCGCTGGGGTCGAACTGCATAGCGATAGCGTCGATGGGCACCTTCACGGTCGCCGTTGTTCGCCCTGTGGTTAGGTTGATGACACGCACCGTGGGATCACCCCAAACAAGCACGGCCACCTGATTGTCCGTCGGGTAGTTGCCGACGAACACCTTCCGCGGCGTGTTCGCGTCGCGGCTCTTGGCGATGATGCCTCTGACATCGTAGTGAGCGAGTTCTTTGCCCGTGCGTGCGTCCCACTGCTGCACCCGCGTCCCGGAGACAGTCACGAGGTGTCCTTCCCGGTCGAAGAAGTAGTCGACATCAGCCGCAGAGGGTGGCTTGGGCATGGTGATTCGGGCAGTTCGCCGCAGCGTTGACACCTCTCGGACGGAGATGGCGTTCTTGGCGTCCCAGTCGGCCAGGAGCTTCCGGCCTGGGCCGAACACAAGGTGGTATTCGTCGGGGAGCCAGTACGGCTGCGGGCGGTTCACCTTGGCGATCAGTAGGTCGTCTCCGGGGCTGGACAGGGCAGGGCGTAGCTGCAAGGTCGCACCGTCGTCCACGACGCTGACGGTCCTGCTGCCGTCTGCAGTGAGTTTCTGGTCGCTCACATCGAGGACATTGGGCTCGGCGGACAGTTCGACGTAGTTGATCAGTGAGTCGCTGTGTCCAGCGAGCAAGAGATTTCCGCTGGACAAGACGAGGTCCGACGCAGTCGCCGTGATCCCGTCGAGTTGGGTGGCCCCGCTGATCTCCTTGCCTTGAGAGATGTCCACCAGCGCCAGATCCTTTCCTGACTTCGTGACGATGCGATGCCCAGTCACGTCGATGCCTTGGCCCTCGGTGCAGGAGCTGAGGTCGCCCTTGTAGAAGGGCCGTGCCTGCTGGGTGCCGTCAGAGACCCGCAGCAGGCGGTAGAACGCCCCCTTGTCGCCGCTGCGGCAGACGACGACTGCCGACCGGTCGCCGGAGACGAGGACGTCGTCGACATCGCGTACGACGGTCCGACTCTTCCCGGATGCCATGTCGAGGGCGACCAGGCCCGAGGGGTGTTCTCGTCCGAGGTGGGACTCCTCCAACAGCAGGCTTTTGTTGTCCGTGCCGATCCATAGCCTGCCGCTGATCTCCGCCGGCGTACGCACCCGCCCGCCGACGGTGCCGCGGTCCAGGTCCCACCACATCAGGTCCTCTTCTGACCGGACGGCGACGAACCGCCCGTCTACAGACATCGCGAACCCGTTTTTCAGGTCGGAGGGGTCCTTCATCAGGTCGGTCACCTTGGGAAGTTGATGCACCTTACCGACGATTCGATCTGCGTCGGGGTGTACCTGGAACCAACCGGCCGCCCCATTTTCACAGACATACGCGACCCGGCTACCGTCGGCCGAAACCATGGCGTAGAGGACTTGTTTGACAGCGAAGTGCTCGCTGCGCACCATGTCGTTGAGGGCATGCACGAATAGCATCGCCCGACCCGTCTTCGACCTAGCGAAGATCACCTTGCCGTTCCGGCTTGTTTGGAACTGCTCAACCGTCCCCAATAGGCCGGAGAGTATTCGGGTGGAGTCCGAATACTCCAGATACTGCCGCAGCAACTGGCTGCGTGCCTCCTGGGTGGAAGAGACCATCTGCGCAGCGAGCGCCAGCTTCACCGACAGCACCGGGTCAAACGCCTCCTGGTCCTGCGAGAACTGGACCAGGGAACGGGAGTCGGCGATCGCCTGTCGCTGCTGGCTCTCCTGCCGCGTGTACGCGAACAAGCTACCGAACAGCAGAGCCACGACGACCAGCAGACCGAGGCCGGACCACAGTGCCCTGCGCTTACGGGCTCGCGAACGGTGGTGAGCTCGGCCGAGTTTCAGGTACTCGCGCTCGACAGCGGTGAGTTCGGCCTCGCGCCCCGCCAGCCACTGCTGTGAGCCAGCCAGGGTGGCAGCGGTCGGCAGCAGGTCAAGAGCGCGTCCGTCTTCTTCCCAACGGCGCCGGTCATGATCCAGAGTCTCCCGCCAGACTAAGAAGGAGCGGTCCTCGGCCGCCCAGTCTTCTAGCTTGTCCCAGCTGGTGATGATGGCTTCGTGGATGAGCTCGACGGTCTCGGCCCCTACAGAGTCTTGCCCGATAACCAACAGACGGGCCCGGGCAGCAGCTAGTCGCTGCGCCAGGCGCCATTCGTCCTCACCCATTTCAGCCCGCGTGGCCACCCGACGGGTTACGGCAGCTGATTCCAGCGGTATACGAATGAGCCGGGTGAACAGCCGCCGTGCCATGGCCTCGTCGGACTGTGGGATGCAGTCGGTCCATACCTCGACGAGGTGGTCGCGCAGTGCCCCGGCGACACCGCCGATCCTCTCGTACGCCTCATGGGTGAGTCGGCCAGGCGTATACCGCTGCTGTTCCCGCCAGAGCTGGTCAAGGGCGAAGCTGAGTAGGGGCAGTGCACCGGGAGCGGCGCCGGTGTCGGCGAGGATCCGGTCGACCAAGTGCGGCTCGTAGCGTACTCCGGGGACGGCGTCCACCGGCAACGTGACGACCTCGCGGAGCTGGTCGGTGTGCATGGGGCCGAGGGCGTACACCTGTCGCCCGTCGAAAGCGTGGCCGAACCTTGGGTGCGCAAGGACCGCACCCAGGAAGTCGGCCCGCAGGGTGGTCAGGACCCGGACCGTCTCCGGCAGGGACTCGTCGAACAGGATGCCGGCCAGCTCGTCCACGGCCTCGGCCTCGTGCGCGAGTAGTTCCTCGAACTGATCGATCACGATCAGGAGTCGTCGGCTGTCCTGCCGGTGCAACAGCGGAGTAAGGACATCGGCCAAGCCCCGCTTCCTGATCAGTGCCTGGGCGAGCTTCGGGAGGCGATCGATCCTATCCGTCTCGGACAATCCGGGCTCCAGTAGCGCCAGCAACTCCGCAGCGAGACCGGCCGACGGGCTGCTGCCCGACGAGGGCCGCAGGACGACCACCGCGTTGCCCTTTGGCCGCATCCTTGGCACGACTCCGGCCTGGGCCAGGGAAGACTTGCCGGAGCCGGAAGGGCCCACGATTGCAGTCCAGTGCCCGCCGTCGACCATGCGGGCGACAGCATCGGACTCCGCGCGGCGACCGTGGAAAACTGCGGCGTCGACTTCCCCGAAAGACGACAGCCTGCGAAAGGGCGACGGCGGCAAAGCCAAAGGCCGTAGGTCGGGCCAGGCATTCAGCAGGCCAGCCGTTGGGATCAGATAGCTCGCCGGAGGCTCGCCTTCCTCGGCCAGGGCCATCATGCCGACGACGCCGCCCAGCTCCTCGTCCCACACCGGACTACCGCTGAAGCCGCGGGACACCCGGTAGCCGCTCGCCGCCATATCAGCCTGCACCCATCCGCTCGCCTGCCGCGCTCGGAGCACGGCCGAGTGCCACACGCCTCCAGGGCGGCCTGTGGGGAAACCGAACACCCGGGCAGGGTGCTCCCACACATCCGGCTCCTCGATCAGTTGGACGGGCTGAGTGCCGCGCACCGCGGCACTCAGGCGCAGTACCGCCACGTCTCCGGCGCCGGACGGCAGCACCGGAACCTGGTGCTCGACCCGTGCCGTGGTGTGCGTTTCGTCGTTGTCCGCACCGCCTACAGCGTTCTCGGTCCATGCCCGCAGCAGGGGGAACGTCACGCCTATGCGGGCGTCGGCTGCGGGCTCGGTGCCCGGTGGCTGGTCGAGCGCGGCATCGACCACATGCGCACAGGTCAGCGCAAGATCGTCGGCGACCAGAAAGCCCAGACCCACTGGCTCGCCCCGCCGGCCCCGGATCTGGAGCACGGCTCCCTCCAGGGCGTTCAGGCCCGCGCCGGGAGAAGGGACTGATGCTGAAGGTTCAAAGCCCGACGAACTGGGCACTGGAGCATTGGATCCTGAGGAATCAGGTGCCGGCCAGCCCGATGCGGTCGCCGTCACGACGCCGCCCCGGCCTCTCCTGGGACGGATGCCAGATCGAGGGCCGTGTGCCAAACGAGCGAGACCTTGAAGTTGGCCTGCGCGGCCGTGCTGGAGATCACCACGTCGGCCTCCGCCGACAGGGACAGGCCGAACTCGATACTGATCTCGTCTGGCTTGCGGGCCATGTCCTGGAAGCCGTCGACGAAGTTCTGCGCGACTGGTCTGACCGCGGCCAGCATGGTGCTCAGCGAGCGGGTGGCCCGCGCGATGACCTGTCCCGGTCTGGCGACCTGGACCAGACCGTCCCCGTTCTGCTCGACCTGCACCCTCACCACCTGCAGATGTCCTTCTGCCGTGCTGACCGGTAACTCCACAAGGTAGGTCACTACTTCCTCCCTCACCCGTACCGGCTCCCCACCGGCTTTCTGGGGCCCGGACACGTCATCGTCTCGTAACGACCCGTCAGAAGTAAGAGGTGAGGCCCCACGGCGTGGCAATGCGCAGGTTTCCTGAAAGCACCTGCGCGTCTGGCCGTACCATAGATGGGACCGTCCTGGTCCTTCTCCGCGCCGACGCTCGCCACCTCCAAGGTGGCGAGCGGGAGGCTCTTGAGGAGCCGACTGATCACTCACGTGCAGCCGTGCGGCCCGCTGTAGCTTCGTTCTGGCATGTTGGCTGCAGTGACAGGTAGGCCGCGAAGACGTGCCGGAGAGCGCGGGGTCAGGAGGTCAGCTGAGTGTCCCGGCCAATCCAGTTCTGTAGGGCTTGGTGACGAAACTGGACGGCGATTCCGGAGAGCCGGAACAGGCTGACGTCGTAGGCCCAGTCGAGAAACGGTCCCAGCTTGCGGCAGGGGAAGTGGCGGTGAGCAATCAGGACCGGGACACCAATCGCGTACAGAGTCCAGACTGAATTGCAGGTCCTACCGATGCCGATAGCCAGTCCCAGTCAGAGCCCAAGTACTGCTCCGTCGCCGAATGTAGTCCAAGACAGCCACGAGTAGGCCGCCAGGTTTGCCGCTCCGAATCCGGCGCTGAATGCCAGCCCGTACCACGTCAGAACCACGGCCTGGAATGCCAGTACCTGCCTCATCAGTCGGCTTGGCCGACTGACAGCTGATGGCCGACGGGTAAGGACGATCTCCGTGGCGAGGATCAGCCTGACGGAGACGAAGGAAAGTCCGTACGCGTGTCCCGGTGTCGGGTAGGGGTCCTGGCCGACGATGAGGACGCGTACGTCGTCGAAGGGCTGCTGGAAGGCCCGCAGGACGTTCGGCCCGGCCGGCAGATAGGTGCGCCCGGCCGCGATCTCACCCCGCAGGAAGTCACCCATGGCGGCGATGCGCCCGGCGACGGGTTCGAGGGCCTTCGCCCAGCCTTCTTCGACGATCTCGTTCAAGGGTCGTGGTGCCACGGGCGTCACCCTACTGCCGCGCGGGCGGAGTGGATCAACCCGTGGCCCACGCCCGGACGCGGCCGGCCGGGCCGCCGACTCCACCGCGCCCGCCCGCCGTTGCCGAGGGCGGCAGCCCTCATCCGATCACCGCGGCCCGTACGCAGAGCACGTCCGGCAGGTGCCGGGCGAGCTGCCGCCAGCTGTCGCCGTCGTCGGCGGAGGCGAAGAGCTCGCCGTTGCGGTTGCCGAAGTACACGCCCGCCGTCTCCGCGTCGTCGGTGCACATGGCGTCCCGCAGCACTGTGCCGTAGTGGTCCTCCTGGGGCAGGCCCGCCGTGAGCGGCTCCCACGAGCGGCCCGCGTCGGCCGTGCGGAACACCCGGCAGCGCCGGTCGGCCGGAACCCGGTCCGAGTCGGCGTTGATGGGGAAGACGTACGCCGTGTCGCCGCGGTGCGGGTGGGCCACCGCCGTGAAGCCGAACGTGGACGGCAGGCCCTCACCGATGTCCGTCCACTGCCCGCCCGCGTCGTCGCTGCGGTACACACCCCAGTGGTTCTGCAGGTACAGCCGGTCCGGGTCCGCCGCGTCCCGCGCGACCTTGTGCACGCACTGCCCGAACTCCGGGTTGGGGTCGGGCAGGAAGACCGCGGACACGCCCGAGTTGGAGGGCGCCCAGCTCGCGCCGCCGTCCGTCGTACGGAACACGCCCGCCGTCGAGACGGCCACCGTCACGGCCCGCGGGTCGCGCCGGTCGGTGAGGATGGTGTGCAGGCCCTCGCCCCCGCCGCCCGGTACCCACTTCGCGCGCGTGGGGTGCTCCCACAGCGGGCGGACCAGCTCGAAGGTCTCGCCGCGGTCCTCGGAGCGGTACAGCGCGGCCGGTTCCGTGCCCGCGTACACCACGTCCGGTTCCGCCGCGGCCGGGTGCAGCTGCCACACCCGCTCCAGCGAGGCACCCGTGTCCTTGGGGAACGTGACGGCCGGCCGGGCCGGTTCCGTCCAGGTCCGGCCCAGGTCGTCGGAGTGGAACACCGAGGGGCCCCAGTGCGCGCTGTCCCCGCCGGCCAGCAGCCGCGGCGTCCCGGCCCGGGTGTCGAGGGCGACCGAGTAGATCGCCTGTGCGGTGAAATAGGGGCTCTCGTCGAACACCCAGGCGCCACCTCGCCGGCGCCCGATGAACAGACCCTTGCGCGTGCCCACGGCAAGCAGGACCTCGGTCATGCCACACACCTCCGCGGCGTCGCCTTCGACGCCTTCGTCTCGGACACGGGCCAGTCTGCACCCCGCCACTGACAGTCACCTCCGCAGCGGGCTGCGCCGCAGGTCGGATGGGGTGTCGGAGGCCGGGGCGGGCCCGGCCCGTCAGTCGGCGGCTGGCAGTGCGCGACCGAGGACCGACGTCAGGTCGGCACCGTCCGGAAGGGTGCCGAAGGAGTGCCCCCAGTCGCCGCCCAGCCGGGTCACGCAGAAGGCGTCGGCGACGGCGGGCGGCGCGTACCGGACCAGGAGGGACGCCTGGAGGGTGAGGGCCATCAGCTCGACGAGCCGCCGCGCACTCGTCTGCGAGGCCACGGCCAGCCGGTCCTTGAGCCGGGTGACGGCCGCGTCGAGCCGGTCATCCGCGCCGCGCGCCAGGGAGAGTTCGGCGAACAGGGCCTCCCCGGCCGAGGGCTCCCGGCCGAGCGCCCGCAGCACGTCGAGCGCGTTGACGTTCCCGGAGCCCTCCCAGATCGACAGCAGCGGGGCCTCCCGGTAGTGGCGCGGCATGCCCGACTCCTCCACGTAGCCGTTGCCGCCCAGGCACTCCAGGGCCTCGGCCGTGAACGCCGGGCCCCGCTTGGTGACCCAGTACTTGCCGACGGCCGTCGCGATCCGCCGGAAGGCCGCCTCGCCCGCGTCCCCGCGCGCGGCACGGTCGGCGGCGCCCGCCAGCCGCAGCGTGAGGGTCGTCGCGGCCTCCGACTCCAGCGCCAGGTCGGCCAGCACGTTCCGCATCAGCGGCTGATCGATCAGCAGCGCGCCGAACGCGCTGCGGTGCCGCACATGGTGTCCGGCCTCCACGAGCGTCTTGCGCATCAGCGTCGCCGACGCCATCACGCAGTCGAGGCGGGTGCAGTTGACCATCTCGATGATCGTCTTGACGCCCCGCCCCTCCGGCCCCACCAGCCACGCCACCGTCCGGTCGAACTCGGGCTCGGAGGAGGCGTTGGACCGGTTGCCCAGCTTGTCCTTCAGCCGCTGGATGCGGAACGGGTTGCGGGTGCCGTCGGGCAGCACCCGCGGCACCAGGAAGCAGGACAGCCCGCCCGGCGCCTGCGCCAGTACCAGGAACACGTCGCACATCGGTGCCGACGTGAACCACTTGTGCCCGCGCAGCGTGTACACCCCGGGCTCGGCGGTGGGCGTGGCCGTCGTCGTGTTGGTCCGGACGTCGGAGCCGCCCTGCTTCTCGGTCATCCCCATGCCCGCCAGCAGCCCGGGCTTCTCCGTCGGCACCCGCAGCACGGGGTCGTACTCCCGGCTGGTCAGCAGCGGCTCGTACACCTTCGCGAGCTCCGGCTGGGCCCGCAGCGCGGGGACGGCGGCGTACGTCATGGACGTCGGGCAGCCGTGCCCGGCCTCCGTGTGGCCCCACACCAGGCCGCCCGCGGTCCGCGCGACGTGCGCGCCGGGCCGGGCGTCCGCCCAGGGCGCGCCGGCCAGGCCCTCGGCGACCGCCGTGCGCATCAGACGGTGCCAGCTCGGGTGGAAGTCGACCTCGTCGACGCGATGGCCGTACCGGTCGTGGGTGCGCAGCACGGGCTCGTGCCGGTTCGCCAGTTCGCCCCACTCCTGCGCCTCGGCGCTGCCGGCCCGCTTCCCGAGCCGCCTGATGTCCCCTTCGGCCCAGTCGGCGCCCTCCCTCCGCAGGCCCTCCAGCAGGGCCGCGTCGTCGGACGCGTCGTAGGGCGCCGGGGGAGGGGGCTGGTTGGTCACGGCGTGGGTGCCCGGTCCGTCGTACTCCCCGTGCTCGGGGTGCGGGAACTGCGTGAGAGTCGAGGCCATGCCCTCAGTGTTGCACTGGCGCTGCGGTCGCAGCAATAGTGCAACAAGTCCGGGACCGTACAGTACGTGACCATGCGCAGGAACGTGCCGGACCGGCCCGGCGAGCTCGAACCACGGCCCCTGTCCGCGCGGTCCGTCGTACTCAGCCTGCTGCTGGGCACCCACCCCGCCGAACTGCCCGCGCGTGAACTGACCCGCGCCGTCGGGCGCTTCGACGTCGGCGGCTCCACGCTGCGCGCCGCCCTCAGCCGCATGGTGGCCGCCGGTGACCTGCGGCGCACGGACACCGGCTACCGCCTGAGCGACCGGCTCCTGGAGCGCCAGCGGCGCCAGGACGAGGCCGTGCGGCCCCGCACGCGCGCGTGGGACGGCGACTGGGAGATGGTCGTGATCACCGCCACGGGCCGCGGCCCCGCCGAACGCGCCGAGCTCCGCACCCGGCTGACCGGCCTGCGGCTCGCCGAACTCCGCGAGGGCGTCTGGCTGCGCCCCGCCAATCTGCGCCGGCCCCTGCCGGACGACCTTGACCGGGTGGCCGAGCACTACACGGCCCGCCCCGCCCGTCCCGCGCGGGAGACGGCCGCCCGCCTGTGGCCGCTCGACGCCTGGTCGGCCACGGCCCGCGCCCTGCTCCACCACGTCGACCATGCCGCCGGCGAGGACCGCCCGGCCGCCCGGCTCGCCGCCTTCGCGGCCGTCGTGCGCCACCTGCTCGCCGACCCGGTCCTGCCGCCCGCGCTCCTGCCCGCCGACTGGCCGGGCCCGGCCCTGCGCGCCGCGTACGGCGACTACCAGCGGGAGACGGCGCGCGCCGTGACCACGTGGGAGTAGGACGAAGGCGCTTTCCGGTCGGCGCTCCGCGGGAGGGGCGCCGCCGTACTCCGTCCGGCGTCATCGGCCTACGCATCTCGTTCCCGGACCGATGACCTGCGCGGTCGCGGGGACGCGGCGGGCCCCCCGGCGCG
Source organism: Streptomyces sp. NPDC005925 (assembly GCF_040638805.1). Classification (NCBI taxonomy): domain Bacteria; kingdom Bacillati; phylum Actinomycetota; class Actinomycetes; order Kitasatosporales; family Streptomycetaceae; genus Streptomyces; species Streptomyces sp. NPDC005925. Next base: position 124,616 of record NZ_JBEXVL010000016.1, read on the forward strand.
CCGTCCAGCACGAGCGCGGTCGGTGTCCCGCCCGCACCGTGGGCGGCGGCGTCCGCGGCGGCCGGGACGACGCCCGTCCGGCCGGGGCCGAGCCGGTCCCGCAGCCAGGTCCGCCCGCGCGCTGCTGCCGTGCCATGGCGCATTCACCTCGCGTCCCGTCGCTCAGCCGGATGTCCGGCCGCACACCGCTCGGCCCTGCCGCCTGGACAGGGCGGGGCAGCAGGCGCTGACCTCGCAGGGCGAGCGTGAGCGCCCCGGCGACGCCCGGGCGAGCGGTCACGGCACGGCTGACGGAGGCCGTGGCGTGAGGCAGGCCCGAGCCCCGCGCGTACTCGGGCCCGGGGTCTGTCTCACGGGCCGGGCGCCCTCGAGTTGGTGGTGCGGCGAGAGCGTGCGCCGGGCGTCGTGCGGCAGGCGCACGCCCTCGCGACAGGCCTAGATGTTCTGTCCCGGGAGGTTGTGGACGGTGACAGGGCTCACGGCTGACCGATCTTGAAATGGGTGAGGGCCTTCTGGCCTGGTGTGGATTGCGACATCTGCACCAGCAACAGAAAGGCCCTC